>CALLXZ010000210.1 GCA_937875605.1 uncultured Moheibacter sp. | reverse complement strand
TTTCACTTTTTGGATTGCAAAAGTAATATTTTTATTTAAATCAACAAAAGTAAATTGCTGATTTTTAATGTAAAATGTTTTTTTGTAGTAAGTCTTAAGTATTCTTAGTTCAGATTAAATTTTAGTCGAACTAAATTTTTAAATTTAAAACAAATAAAAAGCCACTCAATGAAGAATGGCTTTGAAATATTTAATTGAAAATACTATACTTTTTCTACTTGCATGAAGCTTAATTCAAGAGGTGTTTTACGACCAAAAATCAATACCATCACTTCCAACTTACGTTTATCTTCGTTGATTTTCTCAATCGTACCGTTAAATCCATTGAAAGGTCCGTCGATTACTTTTACAGTTTCCCCAACTATATAAGGAATATTTACCAAGTTCTCATCTGACTCTGCCAACTCATCTACTCTCCCCAGCATACGGTTTACCTCGGCCTGACGCATTGGAACTGGATCTCCTCCTTTGGTTGCACTAAGAAAACTGATGACTCCCGGAATGTTTTTAATAATGTGTGGAATTTCTCCTTGCAATTCTGCTTCGATCATCACATAACCCGGATAGTGGACTTTTTCCTTTTGGATTTTTTTACCGTTTCTGATTTGGATTACTTTTTCCATAGGAACCACAATCTGTCCTACGAAATCTTGTAATTTATGGTACTGAATTTCATTGTCGATATAAGTTTTCACTTTCATTTCCTGACCACTCACGGTTTTTAACACGTACCATTTTTTGTCACTCATAACTTTAATTTATCAGATTACGATTCTTTATCTAAGTAATTCAAATATGCTTTTGATAATCACATTACCAAACAATGAATCCACTGCATAAAGAAATAATGCCAATATTATCGTTGCAACGGCAACTATGATGGTATCTTGCTGAAGCGAAGCCCAAGTTGGCCAAGTTACATGATCCTTAAATTCAGTAAAGGAATCTTTTACGTAGTTTAAAACTTTCATTTGTTTCTTTTTATTGTAATTTAACCGTCCGATTTCACTTCTCAATCTCAATTCTAATGGAGAATTGCAAAGTTGGGATTTGCCCAACTTAAAAAACCAAATAAGTCTTCCGGCAAATTCACCTATTATCTTTCGTTGTTGCACGGGCACAAGGATTCGAACCCTGACCAGCGGTTTTGGAGACCGCGATACTAACCATTATACTATGCCCGTATTTGAAAGAAGGTGTTCCCGAATCCGAAAACCGAAAACACCTTTCTTCTTTATAATTTTAATCTTTGATTAATCAAGGATTTCAGTTACCTGACCTGCACCTACAGTTCTACCACCTTCACGGATAGCGAAACGTAGACCATCGTTTAATGCAATTGGTTGTAACAATTCTACAGTAATCGTCAAGTTATCACCTGGTAATACCATCTCAACTCCTTCCGGCAACTGGATTTCTCCTGTTACGTCAGTTGTACGTACGTAGAACTGTGGACGGTATTTGTTATGAAATGGAGTGTGACGCCCTCCTTCTTCTTTTGTCAAGATATAAACCTGAGCTTTGAATTTTTTGTGAGGTTTTACTGAACCAGCTTTAGCGATAACCATACCACGACGGATATCAGACTTCTCAATACCTCTCAATAACAATCCAACGTTATCTCCAGCTTCACCTCTGTCAAGGATTTTACGGAACATTTCTACCCCAGTAATAGTTGAAGTCAATTTTTCTTCACCCATACCTACGATATCTACCGGATCTCCTGTATTGATAACTCCAGCTTCGATACGACCTGTTGCTACTGTACCACGACCTGTGATAGAGAACACGTCCTCAACCGGCATCAAGAATGGTTTGTCAGCCTCACGAACTGGTTGTTCGATCCACTCATCAACTGCATTCATCAATTCCATTACAGTGTCGACCCATTTTTGCTCTCCATTCAACGCACCTAACGCTGAACCTTGAACTACCGGACCGTTATCTCCGTCATATTCGTAGAAAGATAATAAATCTCTGATTTCCATTTCAACTAATTCCAATAATTCAGAATCGTCAACCATGTCAACTTTGTTCATGAAAACAACGATTCTTGGAATACCTACCTGACGTCCTAAAAGGATGTGCTCACGTGTTTGTGGCATTGGTCCGTCAGTTGCAGCAACAACCAAGATAGCACCGTCCATCTGAGCGGCACCTGTAACCATGTTCTTTACGTAATCCGCGTGACCCGGACAGTCAACGTGTGCGTAGTGACGGTTAGCTGTTTCATATTCTACGTGTGAAGTATTAATTGTAATACCTCTTTCTTTTTCTTCTGGTGCGTTGTCGATTTGGTCGAATGATTTCGCCTCAGACAATCCAGCATCTGCTAATACTTTTGTAATAGCTGCAGTCAATGTGGTTTTACCGTGGTCAACGTGACCGATAGTACCAATGTTCAAATGCGGCTTATTACGCTGAAAGGTTTCCTTTGCCATTGTTTTAAATAATTTCTATGTTATACGTAATTCTAAATAATTTTCAACACAAAAAGTGGTGAGCTTCCCTGCCCAACACCTCCCACAATCAACTACATTCATCTCTTTCACTCTTCCTTAGAGCCAATGACGGGAATTGAACCCGTGACCTCGTCCTTACCAAGGAAGCGCTCTACCCCTGAGCTACATCGGCCAAAAAGTAGAGCGGGAGACGGGACTCGAACCCGCAACATTCAGCTTGGAAGGCTGAAGCTCTACCAATTGAGCTACTCCCGCTTATACTTACATAGCCAACCAAGTTGACCTTGTTCAAATTTTAAATGAAGATTTAGTGGGGAGAGCAGGATTCGAACCTGCGAAGACATAGTCAGCAGATTTACAGTCTGCCCTCGTTGGCCGCTTGAGTATCTCCCCTTTGTTTCGTAAATAAAAATTGAGCCGGCAGAGGGATTCGAACCCACGACCCCGAGATTACAAATCACGTGCTCTGGCCAACTGAGCTATGCCGGCATCAAAATCTTCATTTTTATGTAAAAGAACAGTCCGTTTTTCTTTAACGGACTGCAAATGTACGAAGTTTTACGAATTCTCCAAATTTTTGGAAAAAATTATTTTTGTTCTCTATCGATCTGTGATTTTCTCCTTTTTACGTATGATTAATTTCTTTAATGTATCTACCGATAAATCAATGCATTCTTCAAAAGTCTGACCTGACTTTTTTACCACGATATCATCTCCCGGTACTTCTAATTTAATATCCACAAATTTGTTTTCTTTTTCGGGAATATTCTCAACTCTCATAGCTACTTGCACTGCAATAATTTTATCATAAAATTGTTCCAACTTGCTTAATTTACTTTCAACGTACTCTTCTAATCCATCTTTTGCGTTGAAATTTACTGTCTGAAGATTAATTGTCATAATTTAATTCGTTTTTCGCTCTCTCGGATGCGCTTGATTAAACACTTTTTTTAATTGCTCTATGCTACCATGTGTGTAAACCTGAGTGGCTGCTAAACTTGAATGCCCCAAAAGCTCTTTGACCGCATTCAGATCTGCTCCACGATTTAACAAATGCGTAGCGAAACTATGCCTCAACATGTGAGGGCTTTTTTTCTGCTTCGTACTTATATGACTAAGGTAAGAATTTACCAAATTATAAACAAACTTATCATAAAAAGGTTTACCCTTTGGGGTTAAAAACAAATAAGAATCACTCTTATTAAGAGGGGTTTCTCTTAAACCTAAATATTCTTTTAAACTTTTCAGCAACGCATCACTCAAGGGAATTAAACGCTCTTTGTTTCTTTTCCCTAGTACTTTTAATTGTTTTTGAGAGAAATCTATATCGGTCACTTTTAAACCGATTAATTCGCTTCTTCTCATACCCGTCTGATAGAACAATTCCATAACCAAACGATCCCGCACCCCCACAAATCCATCGGGAAACACGTCTGCAATTTCAAATAGATTTCCCATCTCGTCTTCGGACATAGGAATTTGAACTTTATTATATTGTTTAAGTGAAGAAATTCCGGAAATAGGAGAACGCTCTATTTCACCAATTTTCAAAAGGTACTTGTAATAACTCTTAAGCGAACTAACTTTTCGGTTAATGGTCCTTTCAGATAATGAAACTTCAGAAAGATGAGCCAAAAAATTACGGACATCCAGCTTCTTAGCCAATTCCAACTTATCCAATGAAGTTTCCAACTGGTAAAATTTCTGAAATTCTTCTAAATCATCTCCATAACTTTTCAGCGTGAGCGACGAGTAATTTTTTTCCAGCTCCAAATATTGCAAAAACTTAGGTATTGACATAAAAAAATCCTGTTCATCAAAGTTATAAAACTTTCATGAACAGGATTGTATTTTTAAAACAAAAATCTTTTAAGCTTCTTCTTTGCTCAACAACTGTTGTTTGTAAGCAGCTCTAAGACGTTGTTGTCTATTTGTTACAGATGGTTTTGTAAACTGTTGACGACTTCTCAACTGACGAACTACTCCTGTTTTATCAAATTTACGTTTGTACTTCTTTAATGCTTTGTCGATTGATTCTCCGTCTTTTACTGGTATGATTAACATATTTACATTTATTTTTGAGGTTGCAAAGATAAAAAACTTTATATATCCTGCAAAAAATTATTTAATCTTTTAAAATATTTCTTCCGATAACCAGCTTTTGAATTTCCGTTGTTCCTTCTCCAATTGTACACAATTTCGAATCCCGATAAAATTTCTCAGCTGGAAAATCTTTTGTATAACCGTATCCTCCGAAAATTTGTACTGCTTCGTTTGCAATTCTTACACAGGCTTCAGATGCGTAATATTTTGCCATTGCACCTTCGGTAGTCATGGGTAAATTACTATTCTTTAAATAAGAAGCTTTTTGGATCAAAAGCTCAGACGCTTCAATTTCAGTTGCCATTTCGGCTAATTTAAAATTGATAGCTTGAAAATTGGCAATTGCCTGTCCAAATTGATGACGCTCTTTTGCATATTTCAATGCAGATTTATACGCCCCTTTTGCAATACCCAAACTTAAAGCTGCAATCGAAATACGACCACCGTCCAAAATCTTCAAAGCTTGTTTGAATCCGTCCCCAACTTCTCCTAAGCGGTTAGCATCAGAAATTCTAACATTATCAAAAATTAATTCGGCTGTTTCAGAAGCACGCATCCCAAGCTTATTTTCCTTTTTTCCGGAAGTAAATCCTTGCATTCCTTTTTCCAACACAAATGCCGTTGCATTATTGGAAGCTCCTTTTTCTCCCGTTCGGGTCATGACCACCGCAATATCTCCACTAATGGCATGGGTAATGAAATTTTTTGCCCCATTTATGAGCCATTCATCTCCTTCTTTTCGTGCTGTAGTATTCATCCCTCCGGCATCCGATCCTGTATTGTGCTCAGTCAAACCCCAAGCTCCAATCACTTCTCCTGTTGCCAGCTTCGGAATCCATCTTTTCTTTTGTTCGTCATTCCCAAAAGTCAGAATATGATTGGTGCACAATGAGTTATGAGCCGCTATCGACAATCCGATGGAAGGATCTATCTGTGAAATTTCATCTATGATCGTTACATACTCATCATATGAAAGTTCGCTCCCGCCCAATTCTTCCGGTACCAAAACACCCATAAAACCCATTTCTCCAGCCTTTTTAAAAACTTCCACAGGAAAATGCTGGGACTCATCCCAATCCATCACATGAGGTAAAATATGCTGTTTTGCAAATTCTCTTGCCGATTCTGCTATAATTTTTTGATTTTCTGTTATTTCAAAATTCATAAAGTTCTTTTATTTGATCGCCCTCAAAAATAAGAAAATTATGATACAATAAAAATTGAGTAAAATCTCTATGGAAAGAAATCAAATTATCATTCAATTTTGGATAATTAATCGGTAGTTGACTCTTCTTCCGAGATTTCTTCTATCAATTGTATAGATGAAGTTTTTGTAGGCCTAACCTCTTCTTCTTCCAAAACCTCAATTGTTCCTTTTGATTTCTTACCGGGAAGATATATGTAAGGTTTCATTTCTTTAAATTTTTCTTCACTTATGACAAAGCATTTTTGTAGTTGCTCCAACGAAGTAAATCTTCCCCCCAAACGCACTTTATACTTTAAAATCGTTTCAGCTTGTTTTTCCGAAAACCCGATTTTCTGCCAATCTTTTGCTGAATACTCATTTGGATTAAATCTCTGATAATGAATTTTAGGTTTAGAATTTTCAGAATAGTTTGAGTGATAATAATCTCTGTTTTGGGATTTATTTTTATTCAAATCTCCAAAAACAATATAGGGCTCTATTTCATTAAATTTCTTATCTGAAATCACAAAACAATTTTGAATTTGTTCTTTGGAAGAAAAATAACCACCAAGCGAATATTTATATTTGAGAATGGTGTTTACTTGTTTTTCTGAAAATCCCAAACTTTGCCATTCGTCCGGAGAAAGTTCATTGGGATCAAAATTTTTTAATTCGACTTTTTGAGTAGTCGATTTTGCACTTCCTAATTGTTTGTCCAGAAGTGAAACTTCTTCCGGCACTTCTATGATTTGAGAATTAGAATGAGTTCGATTCAAATAAAAAATAAAAAACTGAAGACCAATCAGAATTCCTAAAAAAGCAAAAATCCCCATTCGTTGCGATTTGCTGTAACGAATTTGGGATTTTGCAAAAGTCCTCATGTGTTTATTTTTAAGCTTGAAAAAGCTGAATCATCTAATTCTTTTTTGAAATATTTAACTAAAGTATAAATAATCTGACAATTATCATAATTTTTTCTAAAATTTACAAATCAAATACTGATTTCCTTCTCACAACAATTCCATCTTTCACCCAAAGAAAAAACGCCATCACCAAATAAAAAGCAAAAGTAACTCCCAGTGTCACAAAGGATAAATAGATATAAAGCAAACGAAGCTTGGATGCTCTTACCCCAAATCGGTCAGCGATCCGCGAGATCACATTAAAACCATTGAATTCTAAAAAGTTACGAAGTTTTTCAAACATTTTTCAAGATTTGTAATCCTAAAGCGCAATTTAGACATTTTTTCTCATTGCAAAAATGCTTTTTCAACTCCAGATAAGCCTGACTCTCAAATGCATTTTCCGCTTTTAGTCCTAATTTGGAAAATTCCTGAATGACTGTATTTTTTTCAGGCGGAAGAATTCGTAATCCCTCCAAAAGTTCATCCGAAACGTCGGCCGCTCTATGTTTTGCATAAACAAATTTCAAAGGGAGAATGACATTTATAATAATCCGATCAATCAGTTCATCTGAAATTTCTTTATCGGAATAAACCGGACTTTCTTTTTCCAATGTAAAATGGTTTTTCCAAAATTCCGGATAGTTCAAGTCGCGGAAAACCTGCCTGATCTTTTCAATATCTTTTGTTCCCATTAAAAACATGAACACATTTTGGTAATGCCCATACAAGGCTGCTAATTGCATCATCCGAACCGTCGGAAAACTTGGCGGACGCAATCTGAAAAACTTAAAGACTGATTTATCCAATGGATTCAAATCAAATTTGGATTGTAAAAAAGAATAATCCTTCTTCAAATTTGATACATAATTTTCTTCTGTTTCGAAATCCAGAAATCCTGCTTGACCAAAAAATAAAGCATACACCAAATCGGGTTTTGTCTGGATTTTAGTCAAGACTTTAAACGAAAAAGAATTTGCCCAAAGCGTAAAACTTTCCGCATTTATCTTCAAACCAAATGCATACGCCATTTTTTTGAACAATAATTCTTCCCAATTTTTACCGGATTTTAAAAATTCCTGTTCGATCTCACTGGTTTTACGTTCCAATCTTTCAATGACCAAACGCTCCAACCAAAATTTTACCGAATCCTCTTTTATTAAATAAATGCTTTTCTCACAGGGAATGAAATTTTGTCCTGCTTCCACAAGACGTTCGTAGTTCACTAAAACCTCTTGTGAAATATAATTTTTCAATTCCAGCGTTTTGACATTTCGGGATTTTAGAAATTCAATTTCTTTGTCGTGTTCAAAAACTACATGAAGGATAATGTTTTCATAACTTTTGTCGGAAGAGTGTTTGTGCAAATCCCAGTCAGAACTTCGAACATGAATTTCCACATTTCCAACCCAAATTTGATGATCCATTCGGATTTTCGACATGTAGAAATCGGGTCCGGAATCGATTTTATTCCATAAACCTTTTTCTTCCACAAAAATAGAAGTCCCATCTGTGGTTTGGAGAGATAAAGAATCAAATAATTGAAACCTCCATATAAAATGTAGAAATTTCTCTTTCAAGGATGGTTAGATTAATTACCTGAAAGTTACAAAATTATTAGAAGATTAAATTTAAAAATTAAATATCGTCTGAACCTTTTAACTTTTCTGCATTTTCTGCTAACTTCAGAGAGTCAATCATTTCCTGAATATCGCCGTTCATAAAATTGTCTAGATTATAAATAGATTTATTGATACGGTGATCCGTTACACGACCTTGCGGATAATTATAAGTACGGATTTTTGCAGAACGGTCCCCGGTCGAAACCAGTGATTTGCGCTGAGCGGAACGTTCAGCATGTTTTTTCTCGTATTCGATTTCGTATAATTTAGTTCTAAGCAATTGCAAAGCTTTTTCGCGGTTGGCGTGTTGGGAACGTGCTTCCTGACAAACAATCACAATTCCTGACGGTTTGTGCGTTAGTTGAACTTTGGTTTCTACCTTATTTACATTCTGCCCTCCTGCCCCACTGGAACGAGCGGTCTGGTATTCTAAGTCGGCCGGATTGATTTCCACATCTACCTCTTCTGCTTCGGGTAAAACAGCAACTGTAATCGCCGAAGTATGAACACGGCCTTGGGATTCGGTTTCGGGAACTCGCTGTACACGGTGCACACCGCTTTCATATTTCATAGTTCCGAAGACGGCATTTCCCTGGACCTCCATTATGAGTTCTTTGTACCCTTTTACCGCACCTTCAGAGGTATTTAAAATCTCAAATCTCCATCCTTTGTTTTTGAAGTACATGGAATACATACGGAAAACATCTTCGACAAAAATTGCTGCTTCGTCTCCACCGGTTCCTGCCCTTAGTTCCACAATGACGTTTTTTTCATCTTCCGGATCTTTTGGGATCAACATGAATTTGACTTCTTCTTCCAGTTCAGGAATTTTATTTATAGCTTCGTCCTTTTCTAATTTAGCTAATTCTACCATTTCGGCATCACTTCCGTCGACAATGATTTCATCGGCTTCCGTTATGACATTTACTAACGATTCATATTCTTGCTGTTTCGCAACGATGTCTTTCAGATCTGAATATTCTTTGTTTAATTTGGCATAACGAGCCTGATCAGAAATCACGTCCGGCTGGATAATGAGGTCAGAAACCTCATCAAACCGTTGTTTAATTGCTCTTAATTTTTCCAATAATCCGCTGTCTGCCATTTTTCAATTTTTTGGAGTGCAAAGATAGGGTTTAGGGAAAAGTAAAAAGGAGAAACTTAAAATAATTTTGAGAAGTTGATCTCAAAAAAATCCCCCGAATAAACTCAGGGGATTGTATATCTTATGTAACCTTTATTTCGTAAAAAGCAATTCGCGGTATTTAGTCAGTGGCCAGATCTCATCGTCCACCATCATCTCTAAATCATCAACATCGTCCCGAATTAAATCAAAGAATGGCTTGACGTTGTTGGCGAAAGCATGGGCTCTTTTATTAGAATGCTCAATCGCATGGGATTTTTCTTTTTCAGCCAATAATTGATCCACTCCCACTTTTATTTTGGATATTTTCTCTGAAATGGTTTTAATCAAATCAATCTGCTCTTTGGCAATGGACTTGAATTCTTTCTCACCAAATATATCTTTTAAACCTTGTACATTTTCTATCAATTTATTTTGATAACGAATAGCCGTAGGTATGATGTGATTTCGTGCTAAGTCAGCTAAAACCTGTGCTTCGATATCAATAAGCGTTGAATACTTCTCTAATTTAATTTCATTTCTTGCTTCAATTTCCACTTTGCTTAAAACAGAATTGCTCACAAAAACATCCATAAATTTGGGTTGCAACTCGATTTGTAAAGCTTCTGGTGTCGTTTTTAAATTACTCAATTTTCGTTTGGCAGCTTCTTTTTCCCAATCCTGACTATAACCATCTCCTTCAAATAAAATATTGCGGGAGGTTTTGATATAATCCCGTAATACATTAAAGATGGCTTCATCTTTTTTCAGTCCTTTTTCAATTAATGCATCAACTTCTGCTTTGAATAATTTTAATTGGTGCGCCACGATTGTATTGATTACCATCATCGCTTCCGCACAATTAGCCGAAGATCCTACCGCACGGAATTCAAATTTATTTCCGGTAAAAGCAAATGGAGAAGTACGGTTTCGATCGGTATTATCCAAAAGTATTTCCGGAATTTTCCCTACGATATTAAGCTTCAAATCGGTCTTTTCATCTGGCGAAAGTTTTCCTTTTTTCACTTTCTCCAATTCATCCAAAACAGATGTCAATTGAGAACCTATGAAAACAGAAATAATAGCAGGAGGTGCTTCATTCGCACCCAATCGATGGTCGTTACTTGCAGACGCAATTGCGCTACGCAAAACATCTCCGTAATCGTGAACCGCTTTAATGGTATTGATAAAGAAGGTCAAAAACTGTAAATTTTTCTTAGGGTTTTTTCCGGGACTCAACAGATTTTCTCCCGCGTCGGTACTCAGCGACCAGTTATTATGCTTCCCCGAACCATTTACACCGGAGAAAGGTTTTTCATGCAGCAATACTTTAAAATTATGTCTTCGGGCAACACGTGTCATCAAATCCATCAAAAGGGAATTATGATCAACCGCCTGATTGGCTTCTTCAAAAATAGGCGCACACTCAAACTGATTTGGCGCTACTTCATTGTGTCTTGTTTTAATTGGAATTCCCAATTTCATACATTCCACTTCCAATTCCTGCATAAAACGAATAATTCGCAGCGGAATGGAACCAAAATAATGATCTTCCAACTGCTGGCCTTTTGCCGGAGAATGCCCTAGCAAAGTTCTTCCGGTAAGTTGCAAATCCGGTCGGGTATTAAACAATGCAGAATCCACTAAAAAATATTCTTGTTCCCAACCCAGCGTGGATTGAACTTTACTTACATTCCGGTCAAAATAACGAGCAACTTCTGTAGCTGCTTCATCGACCGCTTGCAAAGCTCTTAAAAGAGGTGTTTTGTAATCCAGTGTCTCTCCTGTATATGAAATAAAAACAGAAGGAATACATAAAGTTGTATCAATCACAAACGCATCCGAAGTCGGATCCCAAGCAGTGTACCCTCTTGCTTCAAATGTATTTCGGATTCCTCCGTTTGGAAAACTGGAAGCATCCGGCTCTTGCTGAACTAAAAGCGAACCGTTAAATTGTTCAATTGCCTTTCCGCCTCCGATGGTATTAAAAAATGCATCATGCTTTTCTGCAGTAGATCCAGTCAATGGCTGAAACCAATGCGTATAGTGAGTAGCACCCTTTGACAAAGCCCAATCTTTCATGGCTGCAGCTACCTGATCTGCAATTTCTCTTGGAATTTTTTCTCCTTTATTTTTGGCGGCAACAATGTATTTATAAGCACTACTTGTCAAATATTCTTGCATGATATATTCCGAAAAAACATTCTCGTTAAACAAACGGGACAATCTTTCCGGAACCTCCACCTTTTTTGGCTCTCTTTTGAATACTTCCTTTAGAGCATTAAATCTTATTTTTGACATGAGTTGACTGTTTTTAAAGTTTTATCCTGCAAAAATATGTAAATTTTACAATTGACCCCAAAAAATATAGGGGTATCATGATTTTTTTTATAAAAAATAATATAATAACTATTCTTTTTAATTGAATTTAATTTAATTGAAATAAAAAATTGATTGAGATAGAACAAAAAAGCAGTCCCTCCGGACTGCTTCGCGCTCATATAAAAAGTTGTTAAGTTTATCGAAACCTGTCTACCGATTTTACAAGCTTTTCATCTTTCTTTATAAATCGATTAGCTACAAACAGCAAAACAATCGACACGAAAGGAACAAAAAGCCCAATACCCTTCTCCGAATCCAAAAATCCTCCGGGTAATTTTGATACACTAAAGGTTAGATAACCAATTAACAAAATGTTCAATAAAATATTTACTCCATTTAACCTCATTTGCAATTTTCTATTTTTAAATAAGAAAATCGTCAAAAGTGACAAAACAGCTGATACAATAAATAACAATAGCGTTTCCAAATTGTCTTCCGGCTGAATCCATTCTTTGGCTATCTTCCACAAATCCGCTATCCAAGCCGATATTCCCGAAATCAATGCCGCCAGAAACAAGTAAATACTCTGTTTTCTCTGTATCATTCTTCAAATTTCAGCTACAAAATTAAAAATATTTTTTTTTATAGAATTTAAAATTTATTCGTAACATTGCAGAGTTGTTCCTAACAGCGATACTTCACATTACATTTTTCAATGTTATCAACTCTCAATCGTTAGGAAGACTCCTTAAACTACATTCTTTTTATAATTAGCATTAACAATATACATATAATATGTTTGATCTAAACGAACTCAAGACTAAAAAACTTGACGAACTTCAAGACATTGCAACCAACTTGAAAGTCAAAAAAGCCAAACAACAAAAAAAGATGGATCTAATTTACAGCATTTTAGACCATCAGGCAGACAATTCGGTAAAGCAAATAAATGAGGCAGAAAGCCAGGAGGAACCTAAAAAGAAACGTCCCCGCAAATCCACAGAAACCACAACTGAAGCAGTCCAACCTAAAATCGAAGCAATTCAACCCGCAATAGAACCAGCTACTGAAGCAGCACCTGAACCAAAGAAAGTGCAAAACGAGATAAAAAATCCAAAACAGGAAATAAGAGAAAAAGAGCCTGTTGAGAAAAAGGAGAACCAAAATCAACACCCCAAACCTCAACAGAACCAAAATCACAGTTCCAACAATCCCAGACAAAACAACCAGAATAACCAAAATCCTCAAAACAACTCGAATCATTCAAACAATTCGAATCCCAACAATCCGAATTACAAGAAAAACAATAACAATAAGAATTTTCAACACAAACAAAACAACCCGAATTCTAATCAGAATAACGGAAATTCTCAAAATCAGGAATCTTCTGAAAAAAATAAATACAGAGCCGCAAACTATGAATTTGAAGGAATAATCGATACCGAAGGAGTATTGGAAATTATGCCGGATAATTATGGTTTTTTACGTTCTTCCGACTTTAATTATCTTTCATCACCCGATGATGTGTATGTTTCACAGTCACAAATTCGATTATTTGGGTTAAAAACCGGAGATACTATTACAGGAGAAGTTCGTCCTCCGAAAGAAGGTGAAAAATATTTCCCATTAATTAAAATAAAAGAAATCAACGGTCGAACTCCTGATTTTGTGCGTGACCGCGTTGCTTTTGAACACTTGACTCCGTTGTTTCCGGATGAAAAATTCAAACTAGCCGAAAACAATTCCACACTTTCCACCCGGATTTTGGATTTATTTGCTCCGATTGGGAAAGGACAAAGAGGTATGATTGTCGCTCAACCCAAAACAGGTAAAACAGTTTTACTAAAGGATGTTGCAAATGCAATTGCAGCCAACCATCCCGAAGCTTATCTGATCGTTCTTTTAATTGATGAACGTCCGGAAGAAGTAACCGATATGAAGCGAAGTGTAAACGGCGAAGTCGTTGCTTCTACATTTGACAGAGAAGCTACTGAACATGTAAAAGTCGCCAATCTGGTTTTATCAAAAGCTAAACGAATGGTAGAATGTGGACATGATGTTGTGATTCTTTTAGATTCCATCACCCGTTTGGCAAGAGCCTACAATACGGTTGCTCCGGCTTCCGGAAAAGTATTGTCAGGTGGTGTCGACGCAAACGCACTTCACAAACCAAAACGTTTCTTTGGCGCAGCCCGAAATATAGAAAACGGAGGCTCACTGACCATTTTAGCAACCGCTTTGATCGATACCGGCTCCAAAATGGACGAAGTGATCTTTGAAGAATTCAAAGGTACCGGAAATATGGAATTACAATTAGATAGAAAAATTTCCAACAAACGTATTTTCCCTGCGATTGATTTGGTTTCTTCCAGCACACGTCGTGATGATCTTTTACTGGACGAACCAACTATGCAACGTATGTGGATCATGCGAAATCATTTGGCTGATATGAATCCACTCGAAGCAATGGAGTTCTTATCTCAACGAATCAAAGGAACTCGTTCCAACGAAGAGTTTTTGATCTCCATGAATAAATAACACTTCGAGAATTTTAGTTTCAGTCGATAAATTGAATCAATTAAGAAATTAGAATTAATTCCAAATAAATAGCCACCCTTTTGAGGTGGCTTTTCTATTTTATATCAACAAGGAAATTAATTTCCTCCTTGTTGCTGTTGCATCTGCTGTTGCAATTGTTGCATTTGCTCAGGTGTCAATTGTGGTTGTTGCTGCTGTGCAGGAGCGTCTTCTGCAGAAATCAATTCTACATCAAAAACCAAAACTTCATTTGGTCCTATTTTTCCACTCTGATCACCAAATTCACCATACGCCAAATTTCCTGGAATGTAGAATTTGTATTTAGAACCCACTTTCATCAACTGAAGTCCTTCTTTCCAACCTTGAATTACATTACGCAACGGGAATTTAGCAGGCTCTCCTTTCTTAGAAGCATCAAATTCTACTCCGTCAGACGTTTGTCCAATATAGTTAACCTCTACAATACTATTTTCATTTGGAGTTGCGCCAGTTCCTTCGCTTACTACTTCATATAACAATCCGCTTTCTGTAGCTTTTATTTTACTGTCTTTTTTCTTTTCAGCTAAAAACTTATCCCCTTTTGCTTTGTTTTCATTTTGGATTCTCGTTACGTTATCCTGCATATACTGACGCATAAACGTATCAACTGAATCTTTTGCAAACAATGGATCTTTCTTCTTTTTCAAAACATCCATCATACCTTGAACGATGTATTTTTCATCTACAACGCCTTCTAATTTCTGCATTTTCAAGAAATCACTGATGGTTTTTCCGATTTGTTGTCCGGTCGCATACGAATCTCTGGATTTTTTATCTGCTTTCAGATAATCAGCGATTCCTTTTTGCAATTCATCATAATTCAAGCTGTCAGCTTTTAAAGATTCCGAATAACCTTTCACTTGTTCACCCATGTTCATTCCATAAGCATAACCTGCTTTATGGTCTTTGTTTTCCAACTTATTAACGGTTTCTAAGCTTCCTCCGGACTTGTTACAGGAAACAACTACCGCTGCCAAAATTACAGTCGTAATTATTTTTTTCATTTGTTTATGTTTATTTGTTTTTCATTTGTCAAATAGAATTAGCCTTTATTAAAATTATCATTAAATTAATTTAATAAAGCGCATTTTCCAGTAAATTTTTGGCAAGTTTACGAAATAATTTAATCTTATTCATTAGAATTATAATCCAATCCGAATTCCTCCCTCATTTTTAATAAGATAGGATTGATTTCCACCATATCTTTAAATTTTTCTTGGCTGGATTTTACATAATTCTTTGAACTATCACCAATTACATCTACCTGAAAATCAATCGAATAATTATTCAACTTTTCACGCAAAAATCGCATCAAATTATCTTTTTGAATTTCAAATTCGTTGGCAAGTGAAGAGGAAGTAAATTCAAAACGGATTTTAAAATCCTCTTTCAGTTCTACTTTTCCTGAATGAAGAGCATTATAAGCCGGAATTTGATTATTTTTCATTAATTCATCTACGAATTCATTCCAGAATTTCAACAAAATTTCTTCTGTAAATGCATCTTTTGGCTTTCCTTCCAGATTTTCTACCGCTGGTTTTTCTTCTTCAACTTTATCAAATAAATTTTTCAGGTTAAACGAAGTTTTCACTTCTTTTTGAAGCGGTTTTTCAGCACGAACTACTTTTTCTTCTTCCGGAATTTCTTTTGTAGGAGTTTGTTCTGATAGCTTTTGTTCTGATTTTGGATCTTTGGAAGTAGAAGCTTCTTTTTGCTGAATTTTATTTTCCGAAATAACAGGCGGAATTATCCTAAACTTTTTTTTTTATCAGGAGAATTAGAATCAGCCGTTAGTGAACCAATTTGCATCAAAGCAATTTCAACGGTTAAACGTTGGTTTTTGCTTGCTTTATAATGAATATCCGTTGCATTACAAATTTCAATCGCATCGGTCAGAAATTTCACATCACAATGTTGTGCCTGATCCAAATACTTGATTTTTGTTTTTTCGCCTACTTCCAACAAATCAATGGTTTCCGGAATTTTAGCAACTAACAAATCGCGGAAATGTCCACCTAATCCGTTGATGAAAACATGGGAGTCAAAACCTTTGTTTAAAATATCATTGAATTCCAAAAGAAGATTCGGAATATCATTTTTCAAAGCTGCATCGGTAATTTTGAAATAATATTCATAATCCAATATGTTCAGATTTTCCGCTACTTTTTCCAACGTCAGATTTCCGGAAGTAAACGTAACCATCCGGTCAAATGTGGAAAGTGCGTCACGCAAAGCGCCATCAGCTTTCAGCGCGATCAGATGTAGCGCATCTTCTTCAAACGTAATCGCTTCTTCTTTCGCAATCTTAACCAAATGACTTTGAATGTCATGAATGGAAATTCGTTTGAAATCATAAATCTGACAACGCGATAAAATCGTTGGAATAATTTTGTGTTTTTCGGTCGTCGCCAAAATAAAAATAGCATGCGCAGGAGGCTCTTCCAGCGTTTTCAAAAAAGCATTGAAAGCCGCATTGGAAAGCATGTGCACCTCATCTATGATATATACTTTGTATTTTCCAACTTGGGGAGCGAAACGAACCTGATCAATCAAATTTCGGATATCATCCACAGAATTATTCGAAGCGGCATCCAACTCAAAAATATTGAACGCAAAATCCTGGTTTTCGTCGTCCACTACTCCATTTTCCTCGTTGATTTTTCGAGCGAGAATCCGCGCACAAGTGGTTTTCCCAACACCTCTCGGTCCGCAAAAAAGCAATGCCTGAGCCAATTGATTACTGGAAATCGCATGATCCAATGTTTCGGTTATTGCCAATTGCCCCACTACATCTTCAAACTGTAACGGACGGTACTTTCGGGCAGAAACAACGAAATTTTGCATAAGGATTACAAAGTTAATCGAATTTTTAAGATGGAGAAAAGAAGATTTTAGTTTTTCAAAATTCATCAAAAATGAATTTAGGAAATGCCTCACTCTGCTATTTTTTCTTATTTTTGTCTGTTGAAATTTTAACCAAATAATGGACGAACCCACGCTGATTTCTCATCATAATTCCCGTAAAAATGTATTTAAAACGATTTCGGGCGTTTTATTTGCAGCCATCGGATTGTTTTTGTTGATTTCCTTTATTTCCTATTTGCTCAACTATGAAAACGACCAAAGTCAGTTAAGTGATTTTTGGAACCGTGAAATCGTTGCGGATAACGTCATGGGAAAAATAGGTGCTTATCTGGGCGAATTGTTTATCTATCATGGAATTGGTATTACCGCATTTTTCCTGCCAATATTTTTCATACTTCTCGGAGTAAAAATTGTCTTTCGCATCCGCCAAATCAAACCTTTTAAACTTTTATACAATTGTCTGTTCTTTCTGATCTGGTTGCCAATTGCACTTGGATTTGCTACCAAAATCGGCATCCTTCATGGCGTGATGGGTTATGAAATCAATGATTTTCTAAATGTTCTAATCGGAAAAATCGGGACAGGAATCGCCTTATTGGTTAGTTTGATTCTTTATATTGTTATCAATTGGCGCATTACCCCTGATAAAATTTCTTCTTCCCTTGAAAGAAAATCAAAAGATTTAGACGAAGAAATTTTTGAAGATGATTTAGAAATTCGCCAGAAAAACGATTCGTTTGTGGATGTTTCCGAACCTGAAACCTTAAAACCCATTCAGGAAAAAAAAGTTGAAAATTTGCTGGATGAAGACTTTAAACCCGTAATCAAAGAAGATTCGGAGGAAAAAAAAACGACTTTAGTTAACAAAGAATTGATACCCGAAATCATTCCGGCAAAAGATGAAAACGACGTTGCACTTACCATCGAAAAAGTACAGCAGGAAGACGAAGTAGAAAAAATCGCAGCAAATTTGGTAGAAAAACACGGTGAATATGACCATCGTTTGGATTTACCCAAGTATAAATTTCCGCCTTTGGATTTGCTCCGAAAATATGATTCGGGTGACAATGTAACGGTGAACCAACAAGAGTTGGAACAAAATAAAAATAGGATTGTCGAAACGCTCGCCAATTATGGAATTGGGATTTCGCAGATCAAAGCGACCATCGGACCGACAGTAACGCTCTATGAAATCGTGCCAGAAGCCGGTGTTCGGATTTCTAAAATTAAAAATCTAGAAGACGACATTGCCTTGAGTTTAAGTGCACTTGGGATCCGTATCATCGCCCCGATTCCCGGGAAAGGAACCATCGGGATTGAAGTTCCCAACAGCAATCCGACCATGGTTTCCATGCGTTCAGTGATTGCTTCCAGTAAATTCCAGCAATCCAAAATGGATCTGCCGATTGCATTTGGAAAGACCATTGAAAACGAAACCTATGTAGCCGATTTGGCTAAAATGCCGCATCTTTTGATGGCTGGTGCCACCGGACAAGGAAAGTCCGTTGGACTAAATGCCATTATTGCTTCGCTTTTGTATAAAAAACATCCCACCGAATTAAAATTTGTGATGGTCGATCCGAAAAAGGTGGAATTAAC
>CALLXZ010000209.1 GCA_937875605.1 uncultured Moheibacter sp. | reverse complement strand
TACCAAAAAAGCAGCTCCGGAAAAAAGGTTTCTAAGCATAAAAAATGAAAACGAATTAAGTTAATGAATTGTTAAAAATTATGATTTCATTAACAAAATCTATTCCAATATTTACAGATGAAATGTTAAAGTTTTAAATTCATCTAACCCGATTTTTTTCGAAAACTTTTCTTGAAATAAACCAATAATAAATCAGCGCAAAAAGACAGAATCCGGCGGTAATGAGATACATATTGGAGAATCCAAAATGATCTCCCAAATAAGCTCCAAATAACATCCCAATTCCGATTCCCAAATCAAATCCGGTCAGATAAGTGGAATTAGCCGTTCCGCGTTTGGAAGAGGAGGCCATGTTGATATAAATAGTTTGAAGCGCCGGAAAAAGCGTACCATAACCAATTCCGATGATAAAGGCCGAAGCGCAAAACGCATAAATGCTGTGAAGCAAAGCAAATCCTACAAAACCAATGGCAATTACAAAAAGTGCAGTGACCATGACTTTATGCAAATGTCCTTTGTCCACAAATTTTCCGGAAGTTACCCTGGATAAAATGATTCCGCCCGCCAGAAACAAAAAGAAAACACCGGCATTATGAACGCCCGTATCTTTCCCGTACAAAACAGCAAATGCAATCAGTGTTCCCCATCCGAACGAAAGAAAAAGTTGGTTAATAAAAACCGGAAATCCTTTCAGTAAAAAGAATCGGTCTAAGGAAAGCGGCGGAATTTTATCCAATTGTTCCCGTTTAGGAACTTTTATAAAGATTACCACTAAAATCGATAGAAAACCCATACACAAGGCACAACTAATCAGAAATTGAAATCCGTAGGACTCGTAAATATTGACTGCCACAAAAGGTGCAATGGCCATGGCGATGTTTGTATTCACCCCAAAAAATCCAATTCCTTCTGCGCGACGCGAAGCCGGAATGATGTCAATCGCGACGGTGTTGGCAGAAACAGTTGCCAATGCCCATGACATTCCATGGATAAATCGTAAAATGACCAAAAACAAAACGGTAACAGCAAAATAATATCCGAAAAATGTTGCAATAAATAAGGATAATCCTAATAAAAACAAAGGTTTACGAGCGTAAACATCGACCCAATAGCCGCAAAAAGGACGAATGAGCAATAATGCAATTGCATAGGATGAAAGGACGATTCCGATTTCAGAATGAGGTACACCTAATTCTTCCGAAAGGTAAATCGGAATAGTTGGCATCAATAAATTAAATGAACAGGCGACCAAAAAGTTGGCGATGCAGGCAATGATGAAATTTCTGTTCCAAAGTTTTTCTTTTATCGGCATTTTTCAGAATTGCAAGGCAAAGGTATCGAACATAAGACGGATGAAAAATTTTATTCGAATTAATTTCTCAATTCCATTATAACTGTTTTCAATTGTTTGTTTTTGCTTAGATTTGAGATATGAAAAATTTTGTCCTTCTTCTTTCTCTTACCACTTCTAATTTTGTTTTTTCGCAGGAAAATCTTCTGAAATTTGTAAATCCATTTATCGGAACTGAAAAAATGGGACATACCTATCCGGGAGCTACAGCGCCTTTTGGAGCAGTTCAATTAAGTCCGGACACCGATACGATTTCCTACGAATTGAATGGAAAATACAACCTGGATGTGTATAAATATTGCGCTGGATATCGCTACGAAGACAAAACCATCGTTGGATTTAGTCATACCCATTTCAGCGGAACGGGGCATTCGGATTTGGGAGATTTTTTAGTAATGCCAACCGTTGGAAAACTAAAAATGAATCCAGGAACGGCTC
Organism: uncultured Moheibacter sp.; assembly: GCA_937875605.1. GTDB lineage: Bacteria > Bacteroidota > Bacteroidia > Flavobacteriales > Weeksellaceae > Moheibacter. The sequence goes on along the minus strand of CALLXZ010000209.1, from coordinate 723 downwards.
AGAATCCTGATAGCGGTTTTCGTTCACGGTTTTCCCATGAGGAAGAGTCGGCGGAGCCCGGATATTATTCGGTTAATTTAAAAGATTACAACGTAAAAGCCGAGCTCACCGCAACAACACGGGTAGGCGTTCATAAATACACCTTTCCCAAATCGGATGATGCACATATCATTCTGGATCTGATGTCCGGAATTTACAATTATGACGGGAAAACAACCTGGACGTATGTGAGGGTTGTAAATGATTCGACTGTAACGGGTTATCGTCAGACCAATGGTTGGGCAAGAACCCGAACGGTTTATTTTGCGATGACTTTTTCCAAACCTTTTAAAAGTTTTGGACGAAAAGATTTTGATACTCAACAAGTGTACAGAGGATTCTGGAGAAAATTTAACCAGAATGAAAATTTTCCAGAAATAGCCGGACAAAAAATTAGAGTGCACTTTGATTTCGATACGCAAGAGGGTGAGGAATTGATGATTAAATTTGCATTATCACCTGTTAGTCAGTCAAATGCTATGGAGAATTTATTAACTGAAGCACCGGGATGGGATTTCGAAGCGATTAAAAAAACAACGCAAAATGATTGGAATAAAGAATTGAATAAAATTCAAATAAAAGCATCGGAAAACGACAAGATCAATTTCTACACGGCGATGTATCATACATTTCTGGGGCCAACGGTTTATATGGATGTGAATGGTCAATACAAAGGTCTGGATC
>CALLXZ010000208.1 GCA_937875605.1 uncultured Moheibacter sp. | reverse complement strand
AGCAGGGCTTTGTGATGCGGTAATCGTAGTGGAGTCAAAAAAGGGGGAGCTTTGGTGACGGCGCAGTACGCTAATTCTTATAACCGCGAGGTTTTTGCTGTTCCCGGAAGAGTGGAAGATAAATTTAGTTTGGGTTGTAATGAGTTGATTCAGAGTAATCAAGCCGTAATGATCCGAAATGCCGGCGATTTGTTGAATTATTTTAATTTGAAATCCAATCCAAAACCGGCGCAGACCGAGTTATTCATCCAATTGGAGCCGGACGAAAAGTTGATTTATGAATTTTTGAAACAGAATGGAAGACAACAAATTGATTTGCTTTCTTCTGCGTTGGAAATTCCCGTTTTTCGCCTGAATCCTACATTGCTTAATTTGGAGTTAAAAGGGGTTGTAAAAGCTTTTTCCGGAAAATTTTATGGATTAAATTAAAAAAAACAAAAAATTTACTTGTTGAATTTGAGAAAAATATAAATTTGTTAAAAACAAACAAGAAGCCAAAGATGGAGCAAATCATTCACGATTTTATGGCCGATGTGGAAAGAAGAAACCCACATGAGCCTGAGTTTTTACAAGCTGTAAGAGAAGTAGCAGATACCATTATTCCTTACATTGTTGATAAAGATATTTATTATGGTCAGAATCTTTTATTGAGAATGACCGAGCCTGAAAGAACAATTACTTTCCGAGTTCCTTGGGTTGACGACAAAGGACAGATTCAGGTAAACCGCGGGTATAGAATTCAGATGAATTCTGCAATCGGGCCATACAAAGGAGGCTTGCGTTTTCATCCAAGTGTAAATTTAAGCATTTTGAAGTTTTTAGCGTTTGAACAAACTTTTAAGAATGCTTTGACAACTTTACCAATGGGTGGGGCAAAAGGAGGTTCTGATTTTGATCCAAGGGGAAAATCAGATGGAGAAATTATGCGTTTTTGTCATGCTTTCATGGCGGAATTGTACAGACACGTAGGTCCAAACACAGACGTTCCAGCGGGAGACATCGGTGTAGGAGCAAGAGAAATCGGCTATATGTTTGGGATGTATAAAAAATTGAAAAATGAATTTACAGGTGTAATTACCGGAAAAGGTATGTCATGGGGTGGTTCACTTTTACGTCCGCAAGCGACCGGATTTGGAGCTGTTTATTTCTTAAAAGCGATGTTAGCAACCAAAGGTGAAGATATAAAAGGAAAAAGAATTGCTGTTTCCGGATTTGGAAATGTAGCTTGGGGAGCGGTGACAAAAGCTGCTGAATTAGGAGCAAAAGTCGTAACACTTTCTGGTCCGGATGGTCATGTGTATGACGAAGACGGAATCTCCGGTGAGAAAATTGATTTTATGTTGGAATTGCGTGCTACCAACAACGACGTGGTAAAACCGTATGCAGAAAAATACGGTGTTCCGTTTTTTGAGGGAAAAAGTCCTTGGATGCAGAAAGTAGATATCGCAATGCCTTGTGCTACTCAAAACGAGTTGAAATTAGATGATGCAAAAATGCTCGTATCTAACGGCGTTCAGTGCGTCGTGGAAGGCGCAAATATGCCGACTACACCTGATGCGATGGCTTGGTTCCAGCATCATAAAGTTCTTTTCTCTCCGGGAAAAGCTTCCAATGCAGGTGGGGTTGCTACTTCGGGATTGGAAATGTCGCAAAACTCATTGCGTATCGAATGGTCTGCTGATGAAGTCGATAGAATTCTAACCAAAATTATGGGCGATATCCATGACCAATGTGTGAAATACGGCGCACAGTCAGACGGATACATTGACTTTGTAAAAGGTGCAAACGTAGCAGGATTTGTAAAAGTTGCAGATGCGATGCTCGCGCAGGGAGTTGTTTGAGGGTGATTGAATATACAATAGTTACACCTTGATTTCTTTGGATTTCAAGGTGTTTTTTATGATAAATTCATCGAAAAATACCTAACTTGCTGTTAGTTTGTGTTATAAAAGATTCAATTAAATTTATTGCAAAAAGAAGCAAAGGAGAACTAACTAACTTGCTAAGAAAATTGTCTTATGAGTTGCATTAGTCCTTTACTTCTTTCATAAGAAGGAAGAATCAAATAGAATGTCAGATTTTCAGATCTATTAACAGCTTTAATTCCAACCTTCACTATTGTTTCACTTAATCACAAATGTAATGTTAAAAAGTAAATTATTAACCATCGGTATTGATGTTTCCAAGAAAAAATTGGACATAACCTTCATTCAGGACGCTTCCGATAAAACGCACCGCCACTTTATCATCAGCAACTGTAAAAAAGGTGTTCTCCAATTATTAAAGGAAACTCAGAAATTAGGTTATTCTCCAAAAGAGCTATTGGTTTGTTTTGAACATACAGGGATTTACAGTATGCCCTTGTGTTATTATCTACAGGAATTAGAAGTGTCATATACCATGGTTCCCGCCATCGAAATTCATCGCTCAAAAGGTTTGACCAGAGGTAAAAACGACAAAGTGGACTCCAGAGACATCGCTTATTATGCAATTACCCATCGTCATAAAATAAAACCCACACAACTTCCAACAAAGATTTTGGTAAAACTCAAATACCTGCTTTCATTCAGAGACAAACTTGTCCGTGCCATAGGTTCGTTTCAAAGAACTAAAGAGTTAGAAGGATTTCTACCAAAAGAAATGATAGAAGAAGTTATATTCGTGAACAGACAAACCATCTCATTGCTAAAGAAGAGACTAAAGTCGATAGACCAAAAAATAGAAGAACTGATTCAAACTGATCCGCAATTATTCGAAAAGTTTAAACTGGCAAAAAGCGTCATAGGCGTTGGAAACCAAACAGCCATGCAACTGCTTATCACTACGCAGGGCTTTACCACTTTCGATAATTGGAGAAAACTGGCTTGCTATTGTGGGACAGCTCCTTTTGAATATTCGTCAGGAAGTAGCATCAGGGGCAGAACAAAGGTTAGCCCGATTGCCAACAAAAAACTCAAATCTGTACTCAATATGGCTGCCATTACGGCAATCAGGTACGATCCTGAACTGAAAAAATATTATGAAAGAAAATTGGAAGAGGGTAAAAACGCAATGTTGGTAATCAATTCGGTCAGATGTAAAATACTGAGCAGGGTAATGGCTACCGTAAAACGGGAAACTCCTTATGTGAAGTTAGGTGCTTATTGAGTTTGTATAGGAATGGATAGATTTATGATTAAAATTGTCTGTGTAAGACCATATTTTGTAAATTTGAAAAATAGTTAAATTCCTTATCAAAATAAATTTGGTTTTTAACATAGAATGC
>CALLXZ010000207.1 GCA_937875605.1 uncultured Moheibacter sp. | reverse complement strand
ATAAAAATTACGATGAAGATTTGATTCAGGAAAGTATAAAATCAAGGTTTTCAAAAGAGAGCATAGTGGAAAAGTATAATAAGGTTTTGGGAGAATTATGAAAGTATCTGTCATCGTTCCGGTTTATAATACATCGAAATATCTGGTAAAGTGTTTTGATTCTTTGCTGGCGCAAACGTTGGACGAATTAGAAATCATAGTGGTAAACGATGGTTCAACAGATGATTCGCAGAAAATTATTGACGAATTTGCTTCAAAATCAGATAAAATAAAACCATTTGAAAAACCAAATGGAGGATTGAGCGATGCTCGTAATTTTGGGATTGAAAGATCCAGTGGAGAATTCATCGGTTTTGTGGACAGTGATGATTATGTTTCGGCTGAGATGTTTGAGCAGATGTATGAAAAGGCGCTTGAACACGAAGCAGAAATCGTTTTATGCGATTTGGAAAAGGTAAATGAGAAAGGAGAAGCATTTCGGGATTTGCCACAATCGCCACAATTGCCGGAAAAAATTGAACTGGAAAAAGATTTTACGATTTTCGGGGAAATGGCTTGTTTTGCTTGTAATAAGTTGTTTCGAAAAGAATTATTTGAAAAATATAAATTTAAGAAAGGGATTCATTTTGAGGACATTGAGTTAATTCCGAAATTGGTTTTGGATTCAAAAATAATTGCGAAAATAAATGAACCTTTTTATAAATATTTTGAACGTCAGGACTCGATCACCAAAACGCATACGCGCAAAGGTTTTGATATGTTTTTGGCAATCAAAAATGTAAAAGAAGCGTTTGATAAAAGTGAATACAGTCGGTTTCAAGAAGATTTTGATCGGTTTTTCATCTTTCAGGGTTACTATTCGTATTTGGCATATGTTGCTTACGTAAAAGATAAAAAGTTGAAGGAAGAAATGCTGGATGAATTGGCTCGTCAACTGACTTTCTATGAAATTTCAAAAATTAAAATATTTCGATACCAACGATTTGCTGAAAATTATTTGTTTTCTTTGCCAATGAAAAAGCAGGTTTTTTATGCTTTGAGTTTGCTTAACCGTAATTTAATCCAATTGATTTAAACCGTCATGAGTTTTATATACAACCTTTTGATGGCACTAATTCTGATTTCGTCTATTTATGAAATCAGTACAGACAAAACACCAAATAGAAGGTGGTTTAACGCCATTATCATTCTTATGATGCTGACAGCGGGTTTGGCTTATGGCCTAAGTCCGGACTGGATTGCCTATTGGAATGCTTTTGAAGGTGCGGCTCAAAAGGGAGTTTTAGAATTGAGCGCTTTAGGAGAAATGGTGGATATGGAGTATGGTTATATACTCTTGAATAAAATAGTCAGTTCCTTAGGTCTCGGATATGCAAGTTTCACACTAATTATTGCTGTTATTGCCTTGACTTTAAAATCTGTAACCATCTATAAATATGGAGGTTATGTATTCATGGCGCTTTTGATTTATTTTATTCCAATTTACTTTTTCGAAGAACACGTTCACGTAAGGCAAGGTTTGGCCAATGCGATTATGATTTTTTCCATTCGGTACATAATAGAACGTAAATTTTGGAAATTTTTTCTGTGTTTTATCGTTGCCTTCTTATTTCACAAAGCGGTTGTTGCCTTTTTATTGGCATATTGGATTGTGAAAATTAGATTCAATAATACCACCATCATCCTCATAGTAACGGGTGCTGTAATTGCTAATTATTCCGGTCTAAGTGGACAGATAGATGGTTTAATGCAGTTTATGCCTTTTGGAGTAGCTGAAACATATAATGATTATCGTAATGAGTTGATGGATAGAGGAATATTGGGTGATGTTGTGAAAATCATTACAGTATTGGTCATTATATTTTTCAATAAAAAAGTAACCGAAAAAGATGAAATTTTTTCGGTTTTTCGAAATTTATACATTTTCGGAGTAGTTATTTATTTCTTTTTTGGACAAGGAATTTTTGCAGCGAGATTACCTGTTTTTTATACTGTTTATATCGTATTTGTGGTACCGCGAATGGTCAAAGCGCTCCGTGACGATCCAGTATTTAAAAATATTCTGTATATAGGTTTTACAGCGTATACCATTTTACTTTATGTCAATTTCTATAATAATTGGGGTGATAAATCCGGATTTGGAAATTATACCACATCCTTGAATAAATGGGTTCCGTACGGTTTTTTTCAAAAATAATTTAGAGCAATTAATTTGAGTCATTTAATATCCATCATTACGCCTTGTTATAATTCGGAAAAGTATATAGCTGAAACCATTCAGTCTGTTTTGAATCAAAGTTTTCAGAATTGGGAATGGTGGATTGTGGATGATAAATCCTCCGACAAATCGGTAGAGGTGATCCGTCAGTTTAATGATCCGAGAATTCACTTAATTCCTTTAGAAAATAATGCGGGAGCAGCAGAGGCCCGAAACATAGGTTTGGAAAAAGCATCGGGTCGGTTCATTACTTTTTTGGACAGTGATGATGTATGGTTGCCACATTTTTTAGAAACATCGCTTCATTTTTTAATTGAGAATCAAGAAGAATTGGTTTATGCTACTTATAAACGGCATGATGAAGATTTGGAACCGATGCTAGAAGATTTTTTGGCAGAAGACCATATCACCTATAAACGGATTTTATACAATTGTCCGATTCCGATGCTGACTGCGATGTATGATTCAAAACGAATTGGAAAAGTGAGAATTCCGGAAGTGGATATGCGGGAAGATTATGCGATGTGGATTGAGATATTGCGGAAAATCCCTCAAGCAAGAGCCATAAAAGAACCTTTGGCGATTTACAGAATCAGGAAATCCTCTTATTCGCGAAATAAGTTTAAGATACTTCGCAAGCAATTTGCCGTGTATTATGAATTTTTAAATTTATCTTTGCCCCAATCAACTTATTATACGCTCCACTGGGCGTTGAATGGAATGAAAAAGTATGAAAAACTTAAGCTTAGAGGTAATCGCTAATTTTCTAGGGTATTCGTCACTTTATTTAAAGGTAATACTTTCATTTTCCATTTCTTTTCTTTTAACTTTTATCGCTATCCCTAAAATCATACGGGTTTCCTATCGAAAACAATTGATGGATATCCCCGGAAGAAGGAGTTCACACGTTAAAAAGGTTCCCAGATTAGGTGGAGTAGCCATCTATTTTGCGGTAATGGTGGTCGCATCTATTTTCAGCTCTGAAATGGTAAGCCAAATTGTATTTTTTACCGCTTCCTTGGTTTTATTGTTTTTTATAGGGTTAATGGATGATTTGCTCGTCGTCGCGCCCCGTAAAAAATTGATTACACAGATTATAAGTGCATTTCTAATTGTAATGGGAGCAAATGTCAGAATTCAGAGTTTCTTTGGCTTGTTTGGCGTTTATGAATTGCCTTATCTGATAAGTGTATTATTTACGGTTTTCATAATTGTATTAATTATTAATTCCTATAACTTAATTGATGGAATAGACGGTCTGGCGAGTGGAGTTGGGATTCTTATTTCCATGTGTTTTGTCTTCATTTTCTTCCGGTTATATGACTATTCCATGGGATTATTGGCAATCGCTATTTTAGGATCGCTTTTGGCGTTTCTGTATTTCAATATGTCGCAGCAGTACAAAATTTTTATGGGCGATACGGGTTCCATGGTAGTTGGATTTTTGATAGCATTTATGGCCATTAAATTTATCAATTTATCATCCATGCCTTATGTGATGATTAAGAGTTCTCCTGTGATAGCCATCGCTATCCTCATTGTTCCGTTAGTGGACACTTTGAGTGTAATTATTATTCGATTAATGAAAAGGAAATCACCTTTTTCAGCCGATCAGAATCATATCCACCACCGAGTATTGCGCTTAGGTTTTTCACACGTACAAACAGCCGTTATCATCTGTTTTTCCAACTTTTTATTAATTGCGTTTGCTTATTGGATACGCCACATAAATATAAGTCTGATGTTAGTACTTGTAGTCTGTGCCGCACTCGTGTTATCTTATTTGCCACTTGTTTTGGGAGAAGTAATTAGCAAGAAAAAAATCCAAAAAAGAGAGCAGACTTAATTTAGTGAAAAACACTATATTTGCCAACTAAATTTTGAAGAACCTTGAAACCTAAAAAAAGACTTTTTTTGCTGATTATTTTTCTTTCTATGGTGATGACTTCGTGCATCCCACTGAAGGATATTAAATATATACAACCCGACGAGAAGTTGAAGTTGAATGAAAATGGTATGATTGCGTTTGAAAGACCTATTTATCATTTACAAATCAATGACAATATCAATATCAGGGTTTCTACGCGCGACGAAGTAAGATTACAAGAATTGAAAGATTTCACATCCTCAACCTTAGGAGGTGGTAATAACTTAAGCGGAAAAAATGTACGAATAAATGAAGAAGGATATATAGAACTTCCCAGAATCGGGAAAATATATCTTTTAGGAGATACACTGCAAGAAGCCCGATTGAAAATAGAAAATGCGTTTTACAACATATTTGAAAAAGAGGCTGCTTTTATAGATGTTACTATGCCGGGAATTAATTTCACGGTTGTAGGGGAAGCAGCATCAGGAAATTATTTTGTTCCACAGTATGATTTTAATCTATTGGAAGCATTTGC
>CALLXZ010000206.1 GCA_937875605.1 uncultured Moheibacter sp. | reverse complement strand
AGCCGGAGATTTTATGCAATGGAAAATGTTACCTCGCAAAAGAAATTTCAAAAACTGTTGATGACGAAAAAAAGCCTGAAAGCAAAACTTTTTCTTTGAAACAAATTGATTTTTTCAACCTGAATTCATCAACTGAAAATAAAGTTGAGACAGAGATTAATTTCAGGGAAATTCCAAATTTTCATTATCAGATTCATTACAGTTTTATTTTCAGCGAATCAATCCTGAAGCCGCCACTGGTTTAATTTCATTATATCAAAACAGAATTTTTATTGCAGTTTTTCAATTGCAGCAGGAATTCTTTTGTCCAAATTTTTTATGTCATTCTGAATGAAACGCAGTGAAGTGAAGAATCTCAAATCATTATTTAGATTCCTCCTTCGTCGGAATGACAAGAAGTTTCAATAACGAATATTAAAAATTAAAAAATGAAATTAAATATCTATATAAAATTCCTATTACTTTCAACCACTTTTTTATTTCTTACATCATGTAATGCCGATGATGACAATACAATTGTGGAAGGAGGAACTGGCGCGATTCAAATTAAATTTGAAAACGGATTTTCAAATCTTGGAAACATTGTCCTGAACCAAACCACACAAACCTCAGCAAACGGACAAAAACATCAGTTTTCTACATTGAAATATGTTGTGAGCAATATCACACTTATCAAATCAGACGGAACGGAATTCGCCTTTCATTACAATGATTCTGATAAAGGCGCATTCATCGTAGATCAGGAAGATGCTGTAGGTGGAGTGGTTTATTTGGATTTAAATGAAATTCCGCAAGGGCAATACACCAAAATCCGTTTCGGATTAGGAATAAATCAGCAAGCTTATTTGCTGGGTCATGACGGACAGGCGGAATTCTGGTCTTGGGCAGGAATGGAAGGAATGACCTGGTCTTGGGCCGCCGGATATATCTTCGCGAAGATCGAAGGAAAATACGGTATTTCATCTCCCGATATAGAATTTGTAAACCATTCCGGAAATATGGGTAATATTTCTCAAAACGGAACGCCTGATTTGTACCGTGAGATTACATTGGATTTACCTACCACTGCTCAGGTTACTTCGTCCATCGTTCCGTCTATTCATATTCTGGCGGATTGGAATCAATATCTGAGTGGTGAAACTGATTTGACTTTGGATGCTTCTAATGATATGGCAATGGGTTCGTCTCAGCATTTGGTGGATGTAACCAATAATCTGATGAAAATGTTTACGGTGGATCACGTTCACAACGATTAAGTATGAATAAAATTATCAAAAAAGGAAGGGTAATTACGCTCTTCCTTTTGTCTGTCTTAATCATATCCTGTCAGGATGATGTGGAAGAAGGTGTTCCGGTAGATGAAATTGTCGTTTTATCGTTTCCGAATTATTTTCCGGAAATGACCTATCAGTCTGTTCCATTAAGTAAAAACAAAATAGAACTGGGAAGAAGGTTGTTTTACGAAGGAAAATTATCCCGAAACAATACTATTTCTTGTGGTTTTTGCCATATTCAGGAATTTGCATTTACGCATCACGGTCATCCGGTCAGTCATGGAATCGACAACCGGATTGGAATCCGGAATGCGCCACCGATTCAGAATATGGCATTTCTGAACCGTTTCATGTGGGACGGAGTGATTCATAATTTAGACGAACAGGCGGTAAGTCCGATTTCGGCATTTGAAGAAATGGATTCTAATTTTTCGGAAATCATTCAGAAATTAAAATCGGATCCTGAATATCCGGATTTATTCAAATCCGCTTATGGTGATGTGGAAATCAATGCGGATAGGATTTTGGGTGCTTTGGGACAATTTATGGCAACTATGATTTCCAAAGATTCCAATTATGACAAATACCGTCAGGGAAATTATACGTTGACAAATTCGGAAGAAAGCGGACGGATTTTATTTGAACAAAAATGCAGCGTTTGCCATTCTGGTGCTTTACAGACAGACGAATCTTTCCGAAACACAGGGCATTATTACAATCCTCAATATGCAGATGGCGGACTTTTTCGCGTGACTTTGGACTCTGCAGATTTCATGAAGTTCCGTGTGCCAAGTTTACGGAATATTGAGTTGACAAAACCTTATATGCACGACGGACGGTTTTATTCGCTCGAAGCGGTGTTGGATTTTTATTCGGATGGAGTAGAGGATAATTCGAATTTGGATTTAGTTCTGAAACAAAATGGTACAATCGGAATCCCGATGACGGAACAGGAAAAACAAGATATCATTGCTTTTCTGAAAATACTGACCGATTTGAGTTTTACAACCAATTCTAGTTTTTCTGAATTCTGATAAATAATGATTTTACTAAATATCAAATTAACCTCCAAGGTTATCTTCATTCCGCTGAATAACCTTGGAGGTTGTTTAGACTAACAATTAAATATAAAAAATGAAAAATTTAATCATACTAATTTTGACTTTTATGTCACTAAATTTATACGCAAAATCAAAAGATTCAATTCAACTTTCAAATGAATTTTATCCATTAGAAAGTTTGGAAGAAGCGCCGGATTGTGATGCGTGCGGCTGCTCTGCCGGAAACGGTTCATCCGGATTTGAAACTTTACTGCAATCACAATTTATAGGCGTAAAATATTTTGCACAGCACTACAAAGCCAAAGAAAATGCTTTTGTAAAGGATGCAAACCTCAATCAGCATTTTAACACGGTGATGCTTTGGAGTCGTATTTCTATTACGGAGAAGCTGGAAGTTTACGGAAGTATTCCGTATCATTTCCACAATCGGGAAACTTCTTTAGGCGAACAGAAAATCGATGGAATTGGCGATGCAACCCTGATGGGAATTTATAATTTATTCAATAAACAGACCGAGAAAATGAATAAACACCAGTTGAATGTCGGAGCCGGTGTGAAAATCCCGATTGGTGAATTTGACGAAGCGAGTGCTTCGGGCGTGAACCCAAGTTTTCAGTTGGGAACCGGAAGCTGGGATTTCCTGATGGCGGCTAATTATCGTTTCGAATCCGGAAATTCAGCCGTGATGTTGGGTATAGATTATGCGCTGAAAGGAGAAAACGAAAAGAAATACGCATTTGGTGACCAGTTCAATTATTCGGCAACCTACAATTATTATTTCATCCGAAAAGAAAATTTCATTCTGACGGGAAGAACAGGTATTCAGGGTGAAATTTATCAGGATAACAAGCAATTTGGAGAAGTATTGTCAAGAACGTCGGGCGATGCTTTGTATGGAAAACTCGGATTTGAATTGGATTATAGAAAATGGAGTCTGGGAACTGAGATGATGCTTCCGGTTGTTTCCGATCTGGGAAGT
>CALLXZ010000205.1 GCA_937875605.1 uncultured Moheibacter sp. | reverse complement strand
GAAACCAACTCAGAAGAAATCATCACAATTCTTCAGACAGCTGATATTCATGCATACCTAAACACACACAACGAACTTTTTGTAGAAAATGATTCCATCGTTTTCCGAAATGCGGGTGGTTTGGCAAATATTAAAACGTTGGTGGACAGAATCCGAGATGAAAATCCGGACGGAACCTTATTTATAGACGGCGGTGACTTGATTCAGGGAAGCGGTGAAAGCGTTCTTTCGGAAGGGAAAATATTTCCACCGATTGTTCAAAAAATGAATTATGATCTGCTGATTCCCGGAAATTGGGAAGTAATTTACGGTAAAGAAGTGATGATGAATTTGATGCAGAATTATAAAACCAATGTAATCGTTGCCAATATGTTTCACGAAACGAATGAAAAACCATTGTTTCCGCCCTATTGGATCACCGAAAAAAAAGGTATAAAAATAGGATTTATCGCTTACAATGACCACGAAATCCCGATTCGCCAAAACCCGATTTTCAGCAAAGGAATTAAATTTACCGAAGTCAAAGAAAACTTAAAAGAATTGATTTCGGAATTAAAAACGAACCAAAAAGTCGATGTATTGTTTCTGATTGCGCACATCGGAATTTCCAAACAAGTTCTTTTAGCCGATAATCCGGCAGTGAAAGGCGTTGACTTTATTTTGGGAAATGACACACATGAACGCATCCGAAAGCCGATCGAAGGAAAATATGCAAAAGTAGTAGAGCCGGGCGCATTTGGTTCATTTGTCGGAAAGTTGGATTTGAAATTTAAAAACAAAAAAATCGTCGGATACGAATACGAACTGATCGAAGTCGATCCCGAGAAATACGTTGCTGACAAAGAACTTCAAAATTTGATCGACAAAGAAATTGCTCCGTACAAAGAGGAAATGCAAAAAATACTAGGGCATACCTCTACTCCGCTTTACCGTTATTTGGTTAATGAAAATCCAATGGATAATTTCATTACGGATGCACTTTTATGGAAATCAAACGCTGATTTTGCAGTTTCAAACGGTTTTCGTTTTGGCGTGCCGATTGTTCCGGATGAAACGGGAAAATCCATTATCACACAAGAAGATTTGTGGCGTATGGTTCCTGTGGATGAGTACATGAAAGTCGGAGAAGTGAGCGGAGAACAAATTAAAAATTGGTTGGAAAAAGAAATTCACAATGTATATGCCAAAAATCCGGCAGAACGTTTTGGCGGATGGTTGGTGCGATTTT
>CALLXZ010000204.1 GCA_937875605.1 uncultured Moheibacter sp. | reverse complement strand
TCAGTTTAAAATTCCCATTGTCAAACGATAAATTTTTGGACTTCAGGCTGTAAACTGAGTTTGGGTTGTAGTCCAACGATGCGGCTGAAAGTTGGATTGATCTATAAACAATCGGAATTTGTTCGTAAAAAGTTTTGGGATTCATTTCGATTTCCTCCAATTGGAAATTAAAATCCTTGACTGTCAAAAGATTTTGTTTGTTATGAAGTTTGTCTAATTTATATTGACCATTTTTGATTTCAATATTTTTCACCTGAATGATATCTGAAAAAATAGTAGAAGAAGCTTTTTTTAAAGTTGAGCTTTGTTTTCCTGAAAAAGTAGTGATTTCCGGGTGGTCAATTTTTACACTTTCAACGGTTAATTTTTGACCAATCGAATTATGGATTTTTTGAATTTGAATATTGATATTGCGGGCATCCAACTTATTTCGGATTCGAAAACGGGAATTGTCGATCTGAATTTTCTCTATATCCAATTTAAACGGAATCAATTGTCCGAAATTATTCTCCTTTTTAGATGGATGATCGCTGCTGTTTTGAATGTTAACATCTACGGAGTCAAAACGTAAGGTCAGGGCTTTGAAAAAGAAATCATCCCTTCTGTCAAATCCCCAATCCAATCCCGTAAAAGTAACCGTAGGCGCTATCACTTCCGGAAGAAATCTATAATTAATTCTGTTAGGGTTTATCGAAGTTATGCTGTCAACGGAGTTTATCTGAAATCCATTCAGAACAAATAAATTATTATTGACTTTAAAACTACTGCTTTTTAATTCTTGCGAAGGATTTACCTGAAAAAATACGTCGCCGCAACTCATTTCAAAAGTGCTGTAAGTAAAAGGAATGTTTTTTTCTAATGTCCGTTGGGACAAATTAACACCGCCTAATTCGATGTCCAGATCACGGATTTCAGAGATTTTTGTTTTACGGTCGGTATCGAACATTTTGAAATATCCATCATTGATTTCAAAATTGCTTACCTGAATGACGCTTCCTAATTTGGAAGAGCTTTTTATGGTATCTTTTTCAATTGTTTTAAAATAAGTGATTTCAGGATTATTAATTCTAATCGAAAAAGCACTTAAATCTTTGTTTTTTAATAATTTAATGAAGTTTACGCCGACTACTTTTATTTCGCCAACTTTTGCTGTAAAATCAATGGGTAATTTCTCTGAAAAATTTTCTTTGGGAATTACAGAAACTCCTTCAACCGAAAGACTGTTGGTAAAAAGGGAAAAGCTCAGATTTTCATATTCGAAATTATAAGCTGTGTCGTTTCGTTCTGCTATGATAGCCGGAACTTTGGACTTGATCCAGGCATTAATTCCAAAATGTAAGAGAATAATAACAAGAAAAAATCCTCCAATCCAATAAATAAATTTTTTCTTCGGCTTAAAGTTTAATTTCATTGTTTTTCAAGATTTAGGCACTATTCCAAAAGATACCCAATCCTACCGCTCGGTCCGGTCAGGTACACCTTACTTCCGTTTTTTGCTTTTTTACAAGCATGGTAACCGGTCTTTGAAATATTTTTCCAATTTTTTCCTTTGTCTTGGGTTATGTCAACTCCCGATAAACCACAACTGATGGCTTTTGTTTCATTTTGAATGGCGACTCCACTTTTGTATCCTAAAGGTGGTGAAACCGGACTGGAAACAACCGGTGTTTTCATATTTTCCAATTCGAAGATAAACAAATTGTTTTCTGAAGAATCTGGTTTTTCAAAATCTCCTCCAACAATCAAACCAAAATTTCCCATTACCGAATAATCCAGCCCGTTTGCTCCGGAAGTTGTAGATTCAGTCTTGCTTAAAGGTAACGCCATAGGAGGAGTGGCATTGTATAAAATATGGGATTTGCTTCCACCTGTTACCGCTATAAAAGTTGTTTCGTCCAACAATTTCACATTAGAATTACTGGCTGCAAAAAATGCTTCGTCTTTTGCAAATTGATGAAGGTCTTTTGAATCCATTTTTTTCCAGGTATCTCCACCGTCAACTGTTTTTAAAATATACGGTTCATCATCTATAGGATCTCCAACTACGACACCGAGTGAAGGATTATAATTCGCAAAATCAACGGCATTCATGAAAACATCTGGAGATTCATCTTTGTAAACCTCTTTCCAGTTGGCGCCTCCATCCGAAGTTTTTAAAATAATTCCGGGAGAACCGACAGCAACTACCACTACATTTTGATGGTCAACTGCATAAATGGCTCTGAAATCTCGGTTTTCATAACCAATCATTTTCAGCCAGTTGAAAGATTTAGCGCCATTATGACTCAAACCAACTGTTCCTTTTGATCCGCTTACCCATAAAACATAATCATCCACTACCGAAAGTCCGCGAAATGAAACATCAGGTTTGTCTAAATTTAGAATTTTTACTTGTTGGGAATAGCTGAAAGTGAAAACACCCAGCATCAGTAGGGCTAAAATATTTTTTTGCATTAGGTTTAGAAATTAGGTTTTATTGAACTTTTTATTTATTGCATAGGTTTTATAATGAAAATTCCATTTGATGTGACCGATTCTACTCTTATTTTGGTTCCTTTTTTTACGTCATGATCAAAATCGGTCATCGCATCCATAATTTTATGACCTCCATCTATTTTAATTTTAATTTTGCCCGAACTGCTTCTTTTTTTTCCGATGTCAATTATCACTTCCCCTGTCGAATTAATATCCTGAGGAGATTCCGGCGCTTCATTTTCTTTTAATTTTTGTGTAAAATAAAACAAAACGGACATCACTCCCATAAGAATTAATCCACTTAGAATACCAATGATTATTGCCGACGAATAATTAAATCCCTGATAAAGACTGGAGATAGTGACCCATCCAAACATAGAGAAAAATGCGGTAATGTTTTTAAAAGCAAGGAAGTTGGAAAAAATATATTTTCGTTTTTTATCCGGTGTTTTTTTGATAACAGTAGATGCAATTTGAGAGAAGAATATAAGCGTTGCCACTATGGAAACTAACCAAAGTATTTGTTCGTACCAATTTAATGTTTTGAACCAATCCCACATACATCCCTAAACTTATACAGATTTAAGTTTCGCAAGATACTATTATTTTTTGAAACCTTTAACATTTTGCTAATGTTTCATTAACCTCTTTGAAATCAATTTAGTAGAATTTCAGATTTTACTTAAAATTTGTTCTCTACTCCGGCTGCTTCCAGCATTAAGTAATGAATATCGGTATTCTTTACAAATGGTTTCAAATTTTCGCTTCCTGGACCAAACATCGCTAATTCTACATAATCTGCCGAATGATCCATACTGATCCAACCTACCGAATTATATTTTTTCTGAATTTCCGAATAGGTTTTGAAAGGCAATTTTTTATAATTATATAAACCTTCTTCTTCCTTTTCAAGACCTTCGTAATACGATTTGATGTGCTTTGCATCTTCATCGTTCAAACTGATTCCGTTTATTTGCGTAATCAAATCTTTCACTTTCGATAAACTATCCTGCGGCTGAATTTGATTTAGAATCCACTCATTGGTCTGAGTATATTTATGAATCGAATCAAAATGATCATTTGCATTTTTTCCATAAATCACACCCGGATTAGCATTTCCATGATCTGTCGTCATGATTACCAAAGTATTTTTATCTTTTTCGGCAAAATCAATGGCGACTTTTAACGCATCATCAAAAGCAATCTGATCATAAATCAAACCTGAAATATCGTTAGCATGTGCCGCCCAATCCACTTTTCCACCTTCTACTTGTAACACAAATCCTTTTGGATGCGATTTCATGCAGTTGATAGCTTTTTGGGTCATTTCAGCCAAAGTAGGAATTTGTTCTTGTAACTCTTTAGAAGAATTTCTGTCAATCGTATAAGGAAGTCCATCATGGTCAAAAACTCCTAAAATCGGTTTGTTATCAGGAGCGTTCATTAGTTGATTCCTCGATTTTACAACTTTATATCCTTTGTTTTCGTAGGTATTATAAACATTTTTTCTATCTTCTCTTTTTTCGGAATTAAAGAATTGATCTCCTCCTCCTAAAAGCACATCAAAACCATGCTTCAAATATTCTTCAGCAATTTCGGGCTGAGAATTCCGGCTGTCATTGCATACACAAAATCCTGCAGGTGTTGCATGGGTGATAGGAACAGTAGTCACACAACCGGCTTTTTTTCCTGCTTTTTTAAATTTTTGCCAGATGGGCATATTTTCTTTTCCTTCAGGACTGACGTTAAGCGAACCGTTTTTTACCCGAAATCCACCACCGAAGGCTGAACTTGCTGCTGCCGAATCCGTCACGATGGAACTTGCAGAAGCCGTATCCATTAACGCACGTGAAACGCGATTATCTTTGTAAAGCTGCATCCAGTTGGAACCTTTTCCATATTTTCGATTCAGATATAAGTCAGCCATATTCAGCGTTCCGGTACTCATTCCGTCGCTGATGAGCATGATGATGTTCTTTGCAGTTCCTCCTTTATTTATAAAATCGATTTCTTTTCCAAAAACGTCTATGGGAGAAAGAATTGTAGCGCCAGCAGCCGCTAAACTTCCGTATTTGAAAAACTTTCTTCTGTCCATTTCTTCAAAATTTTTCGAAAGGTATAAATTTTGTATGTCCTCCTCGTTAATTTTTGATTAATTCTTAACACTATGACCTTTTTATTTGATGTTTATTTGCCAATTAATTTGAACGAATGAAACGCTGGATTTTCTTTTTAATTTTTGCCGTATTGGTTGAATTCTATGCTTATCAAGCCGTTAAGACGGCATTTGATAATAAATGGATCCAACGGATTTATTTGTTAATTTCCTTTTTCGCATTGGCATTCCTGATTTATTCTTTTCTGAAATTTGACCGAAATGTTGGACAAACAACCCAAACACTTATTACACTAGGGCTTTTCCTGTTGATTTATATTCCTAAATTATTATTGACACTTTTTTTATTGACAGAAGATGCATTTCGATTATTTATAGGGACTTATCAGTATTTTACGAATTCCGAAACATCTTCCGGATTTTTGCCCGAAAGGAGAAGATTCATTAGTCAAGTTTCGCTTGCCATAGCGGCAATTCCTTTTTCGTCGCTTATTTACGGAATTCTCCAAGGAAGATACAATTATAAAGTTCTAAAATCGACCGTTTATTTTGATGATTTACCGGCTGAATTTGATGGTTTTACACTTTTACAATTATCGGACATTCACAGTGGAAGTTTTGATAATCCTGAAAAAATTAAATATGGAATTGATTTAATTAACGAACAAGATTTTGATTTACTTGTATTTACAGGCGATTTGGTTAATACGCACGGTTCGGAAATGGACAATTGGGTTGAGCTTTTTTCATCGATAAAACAACCTCAATTCGGAAAATATTCAGTACTTGGAAATCATGATTATGGTGAATATGTGAATTGGCCCAGTGATCGTGATAAAATATTGAATTTTGATTACATAAAAGGAATACATCCAAAAATAGGTTTCAATTTATTATTAAATCAAAATGTGAATCTTAAAAAAGGAAATTCGGAAATCAATTTGATAGGAGTGGAGAATTGGGGTAGGGGTTTTAAACAAGTCGGTGATTTGAAAAAAGCATCAGAAGGTTTGAGCAAAGAAGATTTTAAAATTTTGCTTTCGCATGATCCTTCGCATTGGGATTTGGAAGTTCAGAATAATCCTATGAATTATCATTTAACATTAAGCGGCCATACCCACGGAATGCAGTTTGGGATCGAGATTCCAGGTATATTTAAGTGGAGCCCGGTGCAATATGTTTACAAATATTGGGCTGGTTTGTATGAAAATACGGGTCGTTTTTTATATGTAAACCGCGGATTTGGCTATCATGCTTATCCCGGCAGAGTAGGGATTTGGCCAGAAATTACATTGATTGAATTGAAGAAGAAAGGAATTTCGTAAATTCGTACCATGATTTCGCTTACGGAAGAAAATTACCTGAAAGCCATGTTCAACCTTTCGGAAAAATCAGGAGAGGTTACAGTAAATGAATTGAGCAAGGCGCTGAATATAAAAATGCCCACGGTTAACAGTATGGTTAAAAAGTTGGCCATCAAAGGTTTCCTGAACTATCAAACCTATAAGCCTATCCAACTCACCGAAGAAGGGAAAAAAGAAGCACTCGGTATCATCCGGAAACACCGTTTGACTGAAATGTTTCTGGTAGAAAAAATGGGATTTGGTTGGGAAGAAGTGCACGAAGTTGCTGAACAAATTGAGCACATTCATTCGCCGAAATTTTTCGCTAAAATGGATGAATTGCTGGATTTTCCTACAGTCGATCCGCACGGTTCGCCGATTCCGGACGCTTCGGGAAAAATCCAATGGAAAACGTATGAAACGCTAAACCAATTTTTGCCCGGAGATAAATTGAAACTGGTTGCTGTTACGAATTCCAACGATGAATTTCTTAAGTATTTGAATACCAAAAATATCGTACTCGAAACCCAGATCGAAATTTTGGAAAAAGAAGAATTTGATCAGAATATAACCGTTCAGTTTAACGGTCAAAAAATCGTTTTGAGTCCGAAGGTTACTGAAAGATTATTGGTTGAAAAGAAATGAGTTTCCATGAAAAAAACAATAACAATCTTATTTTTATTGGTGATCCAATTAGGTTTTGGACAGGTTATTACTGCAGAAGCCAAAATCATTAACCAATATTTAATAATTCCTGACAAAGAACCGGAGTTTATAGGTGCTTCCAATTCTGAAAACAAATATATTTTTAATTTGACTGAAAAAATTGCATTTGAAAATCCTGAAGATAAAGAAAAACCTATTGCTATAAAGGATTACCGGAAAATTGAAAATGGGAACTATGTGCTCATTATTGAAAATGATGAAGGAAAAAAAGATATTCAGCTTTTGATAGATTTTACAGAAAAGAAATTGGTATTTCAATTTGAAGCCGATAAGAAAATGGAAATCAAAGCCGAATATATTTTAGAAGAATTGGAGATAAATTAAATGATGTTTCAAAACGACACAATTTGCGCAACTTCAACATCTCAGGGAACAGGTGCCTTGGGAATTATCCGTGTCTCTGGCAGTGATGCGATTTCGATTGTCAATTCAATTTTCAAAGGAAAAAATTTAACGAAAGCTGATTCGCATACAGTTCACTATGGATTTATTGTAAATCGAAGTTCGAAGTTAAAAATGCGAAATTCGCTTTCTGACTCGGATTCATCAAAAAATACTCAGCATCCAACATCTGGCATCAAGCCAGAAATCATTGATGAAGTCATGATTTCAGTTTTCAAAGCTCCAAAAACTTTTACGGCTGAGGATTTGGTAGAGATTACCTGCCACGGTTCGTCTTATATTCAACAAGAAATTATCCAAGTTTTGATTAAAAACGGAGTGAGATTGGCGGAGCCGGGCGAATTTACTCGACGTGCTTTTTTGAATGGTCGAATTGATCTGACACAAGCAGAAGCGGTTGCTGATTTAATCGCGGCAGAAAATAAAGCTTCACATGAAATTGCT
>CALLXZ010000203.1 GCA_937875605.1 uncultured Moheibacter sp. | reverse complement strand
TCGCTGCTTTCTCCACATCGAAATCGTCCAATGCCACTACTGCATCTATTTCATGCAGTTTCATAAGAAAAGAAAATCCTTGAACAAAATGATCCAAATTCCAAATAGACGGAGCCGTTTCAGGCATAAAATAGCTTTCATCTATATGATCCCACGGCCAACTTTCTTTTTTCAGGCTGTCAGATGTGATCAGAATAACTTTATTGCCTTGTTCCTTACAACTCACGATGAAATCATATCCTTTGTAATAACTTGATATGCAAACCACTATTTTTTCCATATCTGCAATTTAGTTTTTATTTGAATTCCTTTTTGAGAAATTTTTGATGTAGTCCAACAAAAGTTGGACACCATATCCGGTTGCTCCTTTTTCCTTTGTATAGTTCACATTTCCAAAGGCCACTCCGGCTATATCCAGATGCGCCCAATTGGGATGATTTTCGATGAATTGTTCCAAAAATTTTCCGGCTACGATACAGTCTCCAAAAGGTTTTGAGGAAATATTTTTAAAGTCGGCAACGTCTGATTTAAAGTCTTCTTCCCAAACATCCCAAAGTGGTAAATTCCACAAACGCTGGTTGGTTTTATCAGCCGAATTTTCCAATTCTTTCTTCAATTCTTCATTGTTCGAAAAATAAGCCGCACAGGTATATCCAAACATCCGCACAGAACTTCCTGTAAGCGTTGCCAGATCTATCATCACATCGGTTTCATAATTCTTTGACATATAGGAAAGTCCGTCTGCAAGCGTCATCCTTCCTTCCGCGTCGGTATTTAAAACTTCAATCGTTTTTCCGTTATA
Source organism: uncultured Moheibacter sp. (assembly GCA_937875605.1). GTDB lineage: Bacteria > Bacteroidota > Bacteroidia > Flavobacteriales > Weeksellaceae > Moheibacter. The sequence continues at coordinate 2,414 of CALLXZ010000203.1, read as the reverse complement.
AGCCGTAATCACATCACTTGGCAAATAAGCGCGTTCCGAAACAGCATTATCCGTAATCGGTAAAATCACTACGATGTTTACCGGCAATTTTAATTGGGCAACGGCAAGTAAAGTCCCGATCACAGCTGAAGCTCCGCCCATATCACTTTTCATATAGTGCAGATTATCAGAAGGTTTAATAGATATTCCGCCCGTATCAAATAATACGCATTTCCCCACCAATCCTATTTTTGGTTCATTTTTTTCTCCGCCATTGTATTCTAAAATCGTAAAAGCCGCTTCTTGTGAACTTCCTTGATTAACAGCTAAAAATGCTCTCAATCCGGCTTTCTGACTTTCTTTCCGGTTCAACGATTTATATTTGATTTTATGAATTTTGCTTTCTTTTTGCAGGAATTCTGAAATTTTATCCACCGTTTTGAAATTGGCAGGTTTATTTAACCAATCCATTCCGGAGAATTGTCCGTAACAAAGCGCTTCGGTTGTCGCAGAAATTTCCTTTGCTTTGGATTCACTTATAATTTCAAAGTGCAATTCAAATTTTTCATTCCAAACCGGATGCGATTTCTCAAACGGATATTTATACGTTCCCAGATACAATCCTTTTACGAATTCCTCCATAAATTCGTCTGAAAACAATCCAAAAACCGAAGTTGAAATCGGTTTCAGTTTATCTTTAAAATCATTTGAAAATTTATTTGCAATAGACTGGATTTCAAATGACTTTAAATCATCTGATTTTCCCAAACCAATCAAAATGTCAACCGAATCTCCTGCCAACACAAATGTTTCTCCTTTTTTACCATAGAAATAAGGTTCTGTCCATTTAAAATCAGACTTTAGTTTCACCCAACTTTCTTCGGTAAATAGATGGATATTTTGTTTCGTTTTCTTCTGTTTATGATTTATTTTTATCACTTTCTTCTACTTTTTTAGCTTGTTTTATAATTTCTAACGGATCTTCTTTGCTGTCATAATAAAGCCATTCTACGGCTTTTGGAAATTCCTGCGACCAGAAAAACTCCTGATGTTGTCCCTCTTCATTTATACTTTCTCTGAATTCAAATTCAAATAATCCTTTGGACTCCCAGTTTTTCATAGCATTTTCAAAAAGCTTAATTCTTTTGACCATTTGAGAACCTTCTTTTTTTCCGCCATAGAGATAAACTTTGGTTTTGAATGTATGCTGAAAACTGACCATCTGAAAATTATTTTCAGGTTCGACCCAAAGCGAAGGGGAAAAAAGCATCAATTTTGAGTAAACTTCCGGATACAGAAATCCACCATAAATACTGATAAGAGCACCCAGTGAACTGCCTCCAATTCCGGTGTTTTCACGATCCTTTTTCGTTCGGTATTTACTATCTATAAAGGGTTTTAATGTATCGGTAATAAATCGGATGTATTTTTTACCTTCTGCATTTTCGGTCAGTTTTGGATTCTCAAAAACATATTCTTTAATCCGATCCTCATCACCGTGTTCTACTGCAATTACGATAAGCTCTCCTCGTCCATATTCCGCCAAAATCGATAGTTTTTTATCGATTTCCCAATTTCCAAAAACGGAAGCCTCATTAAACAAATTTTGGGCATCTTGCAGATATAGAATCGGATATTTTTTATTGGTTTTGTAATAATTATGCGGGAGCAAAGCCCAAACTTTTCGGGTTTTGTCAAGTTGAGGAATGAAAAATTCGTCGTCCACCAATTCTACAATTGGAAAAAATTCTTTTTTAAACGGCCCCCAATTCAATCGCCATTTCTCAACGATATCAATTGATTTTTTGTTACTTTTTTTGGCTTTTCGATTAGACGTTATATTGCCATATTGATCCAATTCCACGTTTTCCCATCCTCCTTTTGTAAATTTGAATTCAATCAATTCGGGCAATAACTCGTCTTCTATATTTATATAATATTTTCCCTCGTCAATTTCTTTTAATTGGAAATTGGCGTTTTTAGGATTCCATTTGTTGAAATTTCCGGTTATATAAACAGGTCGATCATCTGGTTCAGTCGTGGTTAGAAAAAATTCCATTCTTATAAAAATTCGGTTCGTTCGTTAATCTAAATTTAAAAAATAAATTGATTTATTCAATATTAATTAATAAATACTGAAATAAAATATCAATTAATCAATATTAAAAAATAAATTGATTTATTCAACATTAATTAATAAATACTGAAATAAAATATCAATTAATCAATAATGAAAATTTCATGAAAAACTGATATGCTTCATATAAATCGAATCAATACTGATAAAAATCAATTTTTCTAAAATTATAACAAATACCGAAATAACCTATTAAATTTTGATTTTTTTAAAGAATTAATTTCCTAAAGTTTGGGTTGGGATTTTGTAATTTATAAAAAGTAAGGATTCTACAAATGAAGTATAGACAAAATACTTA
>CALLXZ010000202.1 GCA_937875605.1 uncultured Moheibacter sp. | reverse complement strand
TTTACAATGAATTAATCGGCAAATTTGAAGCACTAGACCTGAAAACACGAGCGCGTCCTATTCCCGGAAACACTGTCTTGAGCAGAGTAAACAAAGTTTTGGAAATGCGGGGTTCAACCACCATCTCAGGAGATTATCCAAGCGCTCATGCGATGGGAAAAATAGCCGAAACACTTCAAATGATGAAAAGAACCGATGAAGAAGAAGGACTGGGAGACATTAATGTAAAAACATTTAAAAATCAGATTTTAATCTATCTTGATCAAGCACTTACGTATGAAAATTTTTTGAATCGATAAATTATGGCACAAGATATCAGCACCATATTAGCGGAAATTAAAACAGCAACTTCCGATATCCTAAACAAAGACCTTTCGAAAGTCAGAGGTTTTAGCAAGCGTCAGTTGAAAGCCATCGCCACACAAGCTCTTTTGATCAAAGAAGGTGTGATAGCCGGACAGATTAAACCAGATTTGCAAAAGTTTTTTGAGGAAAGTTTGAAAGATATGGTCACTAATTTCGTCAATACGCTCAAAGGGATTACAGCCGTCATTTTGGAAAAACTCTGGAATGCAATTGTGGGTGTTTTGTGGAAAGTTGTCGGTTTTGCAGTTTAGACATTCACTCGTTCAAAAACTGTCGCAATATTGCTTCCTCCAAATCCGGAAGCCGTTTTCAGAAAAGTTTTCAATTCTTGTTTTTTTGTTTTTTGAATCATGTTTACCGGATAAGTCGTTCCCTGATTTTCAAAACCCAAGGATTTAATTAGAACATCATTTTGGAGCGATTTAATTCCCAAAATAGTTTCTAAAATTCCGCTCGCACCCAACGTATGACCGAAATATCCTTTTAAACTATTGGCGGGAATTTCCGAGAATCCCATCCTATGAAAAGCAATGGATTCCATCTCATCATTGTAAGGCGTTGCCGTTCCATGTGCCGAAATATAGTCGATTTTTACGGGAGAATTGTCCATGGCTTTTTGGATGCTTCTGTACAACCCTTCTCCGGTTCGGGACGGACCCGAAATGTGATTGGCATCATTATAAGTGCCGCTTCCCAGAATTTTTATCGAATTATTTTTTGGAGTTTGGGTCAAATAAACTGCGGCAATCGCCTCTCCTAGATTGATTCCGGTTCTGTCACGGTCAAAGGGTTTGCAAACTTCATTGCTAACAGCTTGAAACGATTCAAATCCCGATAAAATAAATTTAGAAATTTCATCTGCGCCGATGATGATAGCGTCATCATATAGTTCGGTTTGTAGCAATCTTCGTGCAAATTCAATTGCCAAAGATCCTGAAATGCAGGCATTGGAAACGATTTGAATAGAATTGTTTAGTTCTAAATAGTCTTCGATTTTCCGAGTAAGGGAAGTCAATAAAGCTCTTTCGTTTGGGAAGGAAAAATTGGGATTTTCAAGTACAGACACATTTCCTTTGGTTGAAGAAAGAACGATTAAAGTTCGGTCGGTTATTTGAATCTTTTCATTGGAAATCAATTGATTCAAACAAAGAATAATTAACTTCTCCAATCGGGTAAAGGATTCATCTAAATTTAATCCGTAAAACCATTCGTCCGATTCCTGAATTAGCGAAGCATAAAATTCGTTTTTAGAAAGTTTGAAATTGGAATGTTTTTGGACGGCAGAAGCTCCGGATTTGATTTGCTCAAATGCCACTTCGCTTCCCATCCCGAAAGGCGTTATTAAAGAATCCGCTGAAATGAAAACATCTTTCATCCTAAACCGTTTTTCTTTTTCCATTCTTCATAAAACGGAGGATTTGACAAAAATAATTCTCCGTTGAAATCCGTGAAAACCTGAATGGTTTCTCCGGTTGCGATGAGCGTTTCACCTATAAATATTTTGTATGTGAATTGCAATTTCGCAGCAACATTGTTCACATAATTTGTTTCAATAGTAGCCCAGTCACCGTGCCGCAAAGGAAATTTGTAATCAACGGTACATTTGACAATGGGAGCAAATAAGTTTGCGTTTTGAATGTCTTTGTATGAAATGCCAAACTTCTCACCAAACGCTTCCCGACCATCTTCCAAATACGTAACATAATGCCCGTGCCAAACGATTCCCAAAGGATCAGTTTCATTAAATCGAACTCTGAATTTTGAAGTATGAGTAAGCATCAAATCAAATTATTTCTTTTGTTAATCCACAATGACAAAATGAAAGTTGTCACGAAAAACAAAAATAGTGAGATTAATTCGATTGAAATGTCCATTAAGTTTCCATTTCGTAAAATGATGTCATAAAATGCCGAAATCCCCCAATTCATTGGGGAGAAAATGGCTGTTTTCTGCATAATTTCAGGCATTAAATAAACCGGTACCCAAATCCCGCCAATTGCGGAAATGATGATAGTGAAAATCGCTCCAAATGGAGCACTTTGTTCCTGCGTTTTCATCACTGTTCCGATTAAAATTCCCAATCCGATCGCAGCAAAGGAAGAAAAAATGACGATGATGGTCATCGGTATCAATTGCATTCCCGGTTTAAATGGAATCAAACCTAACTGTGGAAATAAATATCTTGCAATCAATAGCATAACAGCAAATTGGATCAGGCAAATAATTAAATATGCTAAGATTTTTCCCGAAATAATGGTTGCATAAGAAACCGGACTTGTGCGAATTCGGATAATGGTTCCGAGGTTTTTTTCTTTGACAATGTTAATTCCCAAAGGCACGATGATAAAGAAAATGCCAAATAAAATCCAAGCCGGAACGTTATGCTGAACAGTGTTAGGGACGATCCCGTCATCGCCTTTTTGTGCAATGATTTCTTCGAACTGAATTGCATTATCCTGCATCATATTGCCTTCTGTTTCCATTCCCATTTGTTCTTCAAAAACGGAATAAATCTTTTTAGATTCTACTTTGGACATCATTTTTTCGATGTCATTTTTCACGGAATTTCGGAAAGTTTCGCCCACCGCCGGATCAAAATAGAGCTTGATTTTAGATAAATTCTTTGGAGTAGTTTCAGGTTGGACTTTTTCTGTAGAATCCGTTTCTTCCATTGAAAATTCAGCAAGGATTTTTTCCACATTCGCATTAATTCGGGATTCTAAATTATCCGATAAATCTTTAGGAATCACTAATGCTATCTGGTATTTTCCGTCACTAACCAATTTACGTGCGGTCGGTTCGTCAATGGTTTTATTTTTCCATTTTTGAATCAACTTTAAAGCGGGTTCTTTTTCGATATTTTGTTCGATGGTTTTCCCAAATTCACCACCGTCCTGATTGACCAATATGATCGGCATTACCACATCTCCTGCTTCTTTGAATGTGCTTTGTTGGATTAACGTTATGGTTATCAATAAAATAGAGGGCATGATAAATAGAATGCCCAATCCGCCCCAGTCGCGTACCAGCAGTAACATTTCTTTTTTGAGGGAGGCGAATAATTTATGCATCGTTACGGATTTGGTTTCCGGTTAATTCTAAAAAAACATCTTCCAGATTGGAAGCGTTCTGAACGGAATTTATCAATTCTTCCGCCGTTCCTTGCATCAAAATTCTTCCGCGGTCGATGATGGTCAACTGTGTACAGAAATTTTGAGCTTCGCTTAAGTGGTGAGAAGTATAGATGATCGTTGTCCCGTTGGAATTCAATTCTTCCAAAATCGAAATAATCACTTCCTTGGATTGAAGGTCAACGCCCACCGTCGGTTCGTCTAAAAATAAAACTTCAGGTCGATGAAGAATTCCGGTTAATAAGTTGATTCTTCGTTTCATACCGCCTGAAAAATCTTTGATGGGACGATTTCGGTAATCCGAAAGATTCACTTTTTCCAGTCCCCATTCAATTCTGGATTTTAATTCTTTTCCGGTTAAATTATACAAACTTCCAAAGAATTCCAGATTTTCATACGCCGTTAAAGTCGGATACAAAGCATATTCCTGCGGCACCACTCCAATTTTTTTCAGGATTTCATTTCGGTTTGATTTAAAATTAAGACCATTGACCAAAATTTCCCCCGAAGTGGGTGAAAGAAGTCCACACATCATGGAAATGAGCGTGGTTTTTCCGGCTCCATTTGGGCCAAGCAAACCAAAGATTTCTCCACGATTTATTTTTAAATCAAAATCACGGATGACAAAGGTTTTCTTGCCGTCGTAGGATTTACTTAAGTTTTGAATTTGAATGGCATCCATCGTTTGCGAAAGTAAAAAAGTTTCGACAAAGTACAATGAGTCGACTTATGATTTACGAGATTGAAACTATTAAATCCGAAATCAAATACTCTTTTTTAATTCCTGAAAGAACTTTTTCTCGCGTTCCGCTAATCCCATTAACTGATCGGAAAGTTTTTCATATACGTTTTCTTGACCACTTCGATTTTTATAAACACGTGAAATGTTTAAGGCGAAATTACGCCATTCGTCTCCTATTTCGGTCATTTCTTTGGAAAGTTCTTTAAGTTTTGGATTATTTAAAATATGCGAAGATTCTTCCAGAAAAGCCGCATAAATAAAGCGAAATCCGCCACCGCCTGTTCCGATTTCTTCTTGCATCCGTATCAGTTGACCCAAATAATGATTGGTTTTTTTAACTCCAATTTTCTTGGGCCATTTTTTGATGTTTTTGGCCACCCACTTCATCGCATTTACACCGATGATCGGAACCGGAGCGAGCATATCGTTACAGGTTTTTTTGATTCCTTTTTGGATGGCTCTTTCCCAATCATACTGCGTAGGAACCGATTCTAAATAATACAAATGTCCTTTTGGCGGAAGTGCACCTTTTGCAAATCGGACTTTCTCCAATTCTTTTTCTGTCAAAGAAGTAGTCGTTTCCATCACGGGATCACTGATCAGGTAACGGTCTTCTTCTTTGCCGAAAACCACTATATTGTGCGCATTGAAATGAAAACGGTATTCGTCCGGAAAATAAGTCAGATTATAAACACCAACTTGCAATCCGACCGGAATTCCTTTTTTCAATTTTTCATCCAACACCTTTTGAGCTTCTTTTTCCGAATTAAATTTTTTATGAACGACTTTGATTCCTAATTGTTTGGCAAATCGGCGGAAAATAAATCCGGGCATGGGACGATAGCTAAATCCCGGCGCAAAATTGACTTTCAGAAAGGGTAAATACACAAAAAATAATCCGGCCCCGATTCCAAAAACCATTGGCTCGGAGACTTTTACGCCGTTATGATTCATTAAATTAGAAATCACGCCGTTTTCACAATGGGCAGATTGCTGGTGTTTGAAATCAATTTGCATTAATCTGGAGTATAATTTTTTAATTCTTCCACCGATATTTCAAAAACATCAGCATATTTTTTCAACGTTTTATCGGACAATTTTTTAAATCTTTTGGGATTGAAATGACGTTTCACAAAAAAACTATGAATTCCCGCATAACTCGCTAAAATGGATACATCCATTCGATGAACTTCCATGAAATAAGCAAGAGGGCTTAGTTTTCCTTCAGAAATATCTTTTTTGGTTTCATTAATTCTTTCTTCAATTAATTCCAAAGATTCGTCCAAAGCAGTCGCTTTTACATCCCAACCGGAACTCTGAACCGTTGTGTAATTCCCATTTTCATCAACGGCATAACACAGTTCATGAATGTTTTTCTGTGCAAGACCCCGATTGTCCTGTGGCACTTGTTCTTTTTTCATTTTTTGGGTTTATAAATCCTTGACTTGTAAAATCATTTTCATTTCCACTTCCAATACATTTTTTTTATTTAAAACAATTTGTGCTTTTACATTGCAAATTTTCAAATTTTCTGCCTCATAGACAAGTTCTGTTTGGGTAGAAGTAATGATTTTCTCTCCTAATTTTGGTAAGAAATGAACTTGCAAAGACGAAATCTGACTGATGAATCCTACGGATTCCGTTAATTTAGCATCGGAGTTTTTAAAGAAATAATTCAAAAAAACAAAACTTGTTTGCGCTGCATTTTCTAACAAACCCAATTCCGAAAAAGAATTATCAGAAACAAAAATCGATTCTGATTTGATTCTGTACGAAGTAGTTGCTTCCAAACCGTTCACCAAAACCACTTCATCGACACACAAAATCGGTTTTCTGTGTGGGATAAGTAATTCGATTTCAGGATAATTATTCATTTGCTAATTTATAAGTTTTAAAATGACCCTTATTTTATTAATCAACAAACGGTCAAAACGGCACAAGAATAAGCAAAACGTCCGCTTTCAGGAATACAAAGCAATACTTTTTCTCCTTTTTTTAATTTTCCCGAATTCATCAATTCTTCGGTGACAATAAATATAGAAGCAGCGCCTATGTTTCCTACTTCAGACAAATTATAATACCATTTTTCTTTTGGAAAATCCAGTCCCACTGCGGCAAATTCTTCTCTTAGTCCATCTTTGAAATAGTTGGAAGAAATATGCGCCAAGACATAATCCATATCATTTGGGTTTAAATTATGTTTGTCGAATGAAGCTCTGAGCGACTGCGCGCCTTTTTTCAGGATGTGTTCATCTAGTAAACGCGTATCTTGTTTCAATGCAAAAATGGATTGATTTAACCATTCGTCAGCCGAATATTCCGCCCAGGATTTCAAACTTCCATCTTCTTGTTTTTCAGCTCCTGAATACATACACGCCTCAATTTCATGTGCATAGGAATAAAAATCAATGAATTCAATTCTTAGATTCACACTGTTTTCGCGTGGTTTATTTTGTAATAAAAATGCACCTGCGCCGTCAGAAAGCATCCAACGAAGGAATTCTCTTTTGAATGCCACAATTGGTTTTTCTTCGAGCAATTTTAAATTCTCAACTTCATGGTTGAATTTAT
>CALLXZ010000201.1 GCA_937875605.1 uncultured Moheibacter sp. | reverse complement strand
CATAAAAGGAATTGTTAAGTTTAAGCGCAAATATAAATTAAATATTAGAATTAAAGTAAAGTGTTAAGAGGGGTTTTATTTTGATCATTTACTTTAACACACTCCACATCGGTCGTTTGGCAGGAGTAGGGTATTGGCTGGTTGGAATCGGATTGATTTTAGTAGAGAATCCATTTTCATTTGCAATTTTCTTGGCAAAGTCATACCAGGACATCACTTCATTTCCTGAAAAATTCCGAATTCCATAGTGAGAATCTTGGGAAAGAATGAGGTCGTAAATGTATTGGGCTAAATCACGTGCATCAGTAGGTTTCCCAATTTGATCCGAAACAATATTGAGTTCATCGCGTTCCGCCATCAATCGGAGCATGGTTGTATAGAAATTCTTTCCGTAAGGTGAATAAACCCATGAAGTTCGGATCACAATGCTTTTAGGATTCAATCCCAGTGCCCATCTTTCTCCTTCTAATTTGGATTTACCATAGACATTAATTGGGTTGGTTAAATCTTCAGGTAGATAAGGTTGTTTTTTTTCTCCATCGAAAACATAATCGGTCGAAATCTGAATGAGGGTAGCCTCCTGTTCAGCGCATTCTTCCGCCAAGTATTTTACCGCATCGGCATTAGCTTTGAACGCTGCCTCCGCTTCGGTCTCCGCTAGGTCCACAGCAGTGTAGGCGGCACAATTGACACAAAAATCGATTTTATTGCTGAAGAAAAAAGATTCTACCAATTCCTTATTGGATATGTCTAATTCAGAACGGTTTAGGAAAAGAAACTGATAATGGGTTGGTTGAAATTGATTCACAATATCTTGCAGGCACTTGCCTAATTGTCCGTTTGCCCCTGTAACCAAAACTTTTTTCATCGGTTTGTTATTTGTGTTTCAAATGGAATGAGTTCGGCAAAAGAGGGAGCATTTTCATCTTTTTCAGAAAGAAGTATTTTGTCTTTCGGAAGCTTCCAGTCAATTTTCAGTTCGGTACACACGGGATTGATCCCTTGTTCAGATTCTTTGTTATAAAACGCATCGCATTTATAGTAAACAACGGCTTCTTCGCTCAGCACAGAAAACCCATGAAGAAATCCCGTCGGAATGAATAATTGTTTTTTATTATCACTGCTGAGTTCAATCGAAAAATGCCGACCAAACGTGGGAGAATCTTTGCGTACATCTACTGCCACATCCAAAATTTTTCCGGAAAGCACCCGAACTAATTTCGACTGTGCGAAACCACCTCGTTGCATGTGTAATCCACGAACCACTCCGTATTTGGATTTGGATTCGTTATCTTGAACAAATTGAATTTCTTTCCCTGTGTTATCCTGAAATTTTTGTAGATGGTAACTCTCAAAAAAATACCCTCTTGCATCTTCAATAACATTTGGTTCGATGATAAAACATCCTTTAAGCTGGGTTTCTGTAAATTTCATTTTTTAAATAAAGTCCGAATTTAATAAGAAAAAGCCGTTTTTTGAAAACAAAAACGGCTTTTAAGTTATAAAAGAATTAATTCTTACTTAATTCCTAAATCTTTTTTCACGTCAGCAGTGATATCAGTTCCGTTTGAATAAAGCAAGATGGATTTTTCCATTACATATTTCAAACCTTTTGCTGCCGCCACTTTATTGATAGAAGCTTTAACTTTATCTTCAATTGGTTTCAATAAAGTGTTTTCTTTTTCTCCTAATTCTTTTGCAGCTGCTTGTTGGTAAGTGCCTAATGCCTGTTGTTTGGTCATGTATTCTTGTTGCTTTCCTTCCAACTCCTTCATCATTCCCTGAATTTCAGTTTGAGATTTGCCTTCTGTTTTTGTTTGAACCTCTTTTTCGATTGCCAAAAGCGCTTCTTGCTGTTTTTTAATTTCAGCTTGGTGTTTTTGTACCAGTGCATCTAATTGTGTATCGGCCGTTTTCTTTTCTCCGAAATTGCTAAGAACACTTTCTACATCTACTACTCCAAAGTCTTGAGCTGAAAGAGAAAAGCTTCCGATGAATAAAAAGCTAAGTGCAACAAATAATTTTAAATTTTTCATTTTCTGTTATATAATTAAATAGGTTATTTTTTTACTGAATTTGATCTAGTTGAATTAGTAGATGATTTTCCTGATTTAGAAGAATTTGATTTCCCGCTTGAGGAACCTGATTTGTTAGTAGAACCTTTCGTTCCTTTTCCACCAGCATTTGTATTAGATTTGGGATTGTCTTTTGGTTTTTCAACTGCATTTGGATTTAATTGTAAAAGTACTTCACGGCTGATGTCGAATTTAGGGTCTGTGTAAACCATAATCAAATCACTTCCTTTGTCAAAAATGAAACCATAGTTTCTTTTTTCTGCTACTTCTTTTACCGCAATCCAAACCTGATCCTGAATCGGTTTTACCAATGATTTTCTCAACTTTATCAAATCACCGTCTTGGCCGTATCTTTTTTCCTGGATTTGTTTGATTTCTCTTAATTCACGATCAATTTCTTCTTGTTCTTTTCGAATTTGATCTTCAGTCAATAGAACTTTTTCATTCAAAAAATCCGCCTGCCTTTTAGTGACATTATTCTGACGGTTTTGGATTTCTTTACTCCACTGTTCTGTTTGTGTTTTCAGCATCTGCTGCGCATCATTATAAGATGGAAGGTTTTCCAAAATATAATCAGTATCAACATACCCAAAACGCTGAGCGCTAAGGGGTAGTGTTGAACCTATTATGAAAAGCATTAAAATGAAATTTTTCATATTTACATCGTTTTATCGAAAATTATGCCATAAAACATTCGGCAAAAATACGTTTTTTAAAATTGTTGTCCAATAATAAAGTGAGTCTGCCATCCAGATGGCTCATTTCTAAACATCGTATTATCAAATCCATACCCGAAATCAAATCCAAGCATTCCAAATGCCGACATGAAAATACGTACTCCGACACCTGCTGACCTTTTTAACTCAAATGGTTTAAAATCTTTTGTATCCAACCAGGTATTACCCGCTTCTACAAATCCAAGAGCAAATATTTTTGCCTGCTGACCCATGGTGATCGGATAACGCAACTCAAGGGTAAATTTATCATAAACGCTACCACCTCCTGTAGGTGTGATGTCTTCTCCAGCTCTTCCTCCAGATTGCGAAGAGTCATCATATCCTCTCAAAGGCACAATCTCTCTGCCATCAAAACGGTTACCCATCAATCCTGTTCCACCTAAGTAGAATCTTTCAAACGGAATCGTTCCTATTTTATTATTATAAGTTCCCAAATAACCAAACTCTCCTCCGACTTTCAATACTAATTTCCCGGCTAATTCTTTGTACCAATAAGCACGTCCTTTTACTTTGTAGTACTCCAACCACTCGAATTTTTCAACATCATCCATCGTAGAATAATCTTTTCCATTCAGAATCGAATAAGGAGGCGTAACCGTTAAAGAAACACTCATTTCCGAACCATTCGTCGGGAAAACCGGATCTGGACCCGATGAATTTCGGGTAAGTGCGATGGTGTAGTTAAAATTATTGGAAGAACCGTTCTCATATCGTATGTCACCTACTGAGAGGGCATAATTGTCAAAATTATAACGTTGATAAGAAAGCGAGTGAGACAGACGGAACCAGTCATCCGGCCAAGTCAGTAATTTACTCAAACCTACGTTTGCACCTATGATATTAAGAGCTGCTTCCTGACCATAAATATCACGGTAATTGTATCGCGAATAAAATATGGAAGTCGATAAAGCCGTGGGTCTTCTTCCTCCGATCCAAGGTTCAGTAAAGGAAAAGCTATAGTTTTGATATCCTCTACCGGCTTGTGCACGAAGTGAAAGGGATTGTCCGTCCCCCATAGGAACAGGTCTCCATGCTTTTTTGTTAAATACATTACGGATGGAGAAATTTCCAAAGGTTAATCCAAGCGTTCCCAAAAAGGTGCCGGCTCCATATCCACCTTGTAATTCTACCTGACTCGAACTTTTATGAACCAATTCCCAATTCAAATTCACAGAGTTGGTTTCAGGATCCGGTTGGATATCCGGATTGATTTGAGTCGGTTCAAAATAACCCAATGCAGCTAATTCATATAGCGTTCTTTTTATTTCTGTTTTAGAGAATAAATCTCCCGGTTTTGTACGTAGTTCTCTTGCGATCACGTGGTCATACGTCACATCATTTCCACTAAAGGTTACCCGATTAAAAGACGCAGGCTCTCCTTCCATGATTTTGACTTCTAAATCAATGGTATCGTTTTTTACGTTCTTTTCAATCGGAATCATTTGAGAGAACAAATATCCTCTGTCCATGTACATGGTTTGGATGTCATCATCTTTTTCTGATCCGCTAATTTTTTTCTGAATACCCACGGCATCATAACGATCTCCTTTTTGGTAAGAGAATACACGTTGAAGAACTTCTGTTGAATAAACCGAATTTCCTGTAAACGTTACATCTCCTAAATAATAAGGTCGGCCTTCTTCCACCGTAATTTTAATGGCGATGTTTTTTGGATCGGTGCGAATAACCGTATCGGAAACGATTTTGGCATCACGAAACCCTATGGATTTGTATTCTTCTATTACTTTCTTTAAATCTGCTTGATATTTGGTAGGATTAAATTTTGAACTTTTGAAGAAATTGATGGATTTTTTCTTGGTATCTTTCATCGCTTTTCTTCTTAACTGACCGTCACGAAGTTCATTATTTCCTTCAAATTCTATGCTTTTGATTTTCACTCTTTCCCCTCGGTCAACATTGATTTGTAAATTAACTTTGGATGGATCTTCTTCTTGTTTTTTCTCTATGAAATCAACTTTAGCGTCAGGAAATCCCTTTTCCAAGAAATGACCTCGTACGGAATTACGAACCTGATTTTTCAAGTTACTGGTGATTTTAATTCCCGGGTCCAACTTATGTTCTTTTGTGAAATCCTCTCTTTTTCCTTTCTTAATTCCGGTAAAATTTGCCTCAACTAATTCCGGTAATCCAATTAGATTTAAACGAAGGTAAATCTTATCTCCTTCAGTGCGAACCACATATAAATCAATGTCGGAAAATAAATTGGATTTCCAAAGTTTCTTCAAAGCATTGTTAATTTTCGTGCCTGGAATTTCTAGTTTTTCCCCCATTCTCAAACCTGTAAAACGCATGATTTGGTTTTTGGTGAATTTGGATTCTCCACTGATTTCCATATCGGCAAGCATATAGGTTTGCGGGCTGGTATAACCAGCTTTCGAAATATCCTGACTCGGTATTTCGGGAATGGGATCCACGATCACAGAATCTTTTACCACTTGTAAGGAATCTTCTTGCGCAAATATACTTCCGCTTAGCATTAATAACATGAAAGCGTATAAATTCCTCATAATCAATCTTTTTCGCATAATTCTATTATTCTGTTTTGATCTGTTCTC
>CALLXZ010000200.1 GCA_937875605.1 uncultured Moheibacter sp. | reverse complement strand
CAACTTCCGGAACCAATCATTTCAGTGTGGATGGTTCTACGCTAAGTGTAGATGCCGTTAATAACAGAGTAGGATTGGGAACAATTACACCAAATAGTACTTTTGTAGTTGAAGGCTCTTACGAAGGAGCTTATAAAGAAGTCTCAGCCAATACAACATTAACCATCAATGATCAGTTTATTAACGTTATAGGTTCTGTTTCGCGAACAGTTACACTTCCAAATGCAATAACAGCAGGAACGACTGATGCTTTTATAGGAAGAATTTATCACATTAAAAATACATCTTCACAAAATGCAATAGTTAAAGGATCCGCAACGCAATTATTAAGATCAGATAATAGTACTGTTACAAACACAATCCTTTTGTTGCCTGGAGAAAGTGTACAGGTTATTAAAAATAATAACTATGATAATATAGCAAATCCAGTTTGGGATATAATCAGTAAAGCAAAAATAAACGATGGAGAAACAATTAGAAGTTCAGAATATGCTTATAAGTACTTTGAAGTAAACAGCAGTTCTCCGACTAACTCATTAATTACCGTAGGAAATATTTCAATTAGGTGGCCGTATACTACTTTGGGTTCCAACCAGCATTTTCAAATCAAATTTAATGATCAGCCAGACTTAGGTGTTATATTGGTTGAACAAAATGGAGTACCGAGAGATGATCTGTTTGTCCAAAGTAACCTTATTGATTTAGGTCAAAATACATGGTTTAGTATACCTGGATTTGTGTTTAATCCAATTAATGCAGATTGGTATCGTACTACGGTTGTGAAAATTCGTGAAAAAGCGGTTTATAAAATTACAGCTCAATTCAATAAAGCGACAACAGCAAATGCTTCTACAGGGAGACCTGCTCTTCCAGCGGGATGTACTATTATTATTGAAAAGTACAATTAAAGTACAATGATTGTAGAACTCTTTTAATTTTAATTAACAAAGACGTACTTATTAATAAGCAATTATAAAAAAGCGTGTAAACCTGAGTAAAAAGGTTTGCACGTTTTTTTTCAATATTTCATACTGTTTTATAGAAATAAATAAAAATCAGTTTTCAGGAAGAAAATTCATTTTTGAAAAGGACACTTGAAATCATAGTTTTTTATCAATTTTGAGCATTAAATCTTAGACTTTAAATATTATACTTTGTACCTTTGCACTTCAAAATTCAGATTAAAAACAAACAAAATAAATCAGTTATGCCAAAAGGAATTTACCAAGTACCTTTCGTAAGTAATGAGCCGGTTCTTTCTTATGCGCCGGGAACTTCGGAGCGTGAAGAATTGCTTGCAACTTATAAAAAAATGTACAAGCAAGTAATTGAAGTTCCTCAATATATAGGAAGTAAAGTCGTGAAAAGCGGAAACAAAAAAGAAATTCGTCCGCCACACGACCATAAACATATTGTCGGATATTATCACGCAGGAACTCAAGCTGATGTGAAAGCTGCTATCGATGCAGCTTTGAAAGCCCGTAAAGATTGGGCAGCGATGGAATGGCAAAACAGAGCAGCAATCTTTTTGAAAGCGGCTGATTTATTGGCTGGTCCTTATCGTGCAAAAATAAATGCTGCAACGATGATTGCGCAATCTAAAAATGCTTTTCAGGCAGAAATTGATGCTGCCTGTGAATTAATTGACTTTTTACGTTTCAACGTAGAATTCATGACTCAAATCTATGCAGACCAACCGATTTCCTCCGATGGTATTTGGAATCGTGTCGAATACAGACCTTTGGAAGGTTTTACCTTTGCCATCACTCCGTTTAACTTTACAGCCATTTCCGGAAATCTGCCGGCTTCTATGGCGTTTATGGGAAATGTGGTTGTTTGGAAACCATCTGACAAACAGGTTTATTCGGCAGAAGTGATTATGGAAGTTTTCAGAGAAGCAGGATTACCGGATGGCGTAATCAATATGGTTTTAACCGGAGGAGCTGAAACGGCGAAAACCGTTATCGAGCATCCCGATTTTGCAGGTTTGCATTTTACAGGTTCGACTTCTGTTTTCAAAGCTTTGTGGAAACAGATTGGAGATAATATCAACATTCATAAAACCTATCCGAGAATTGTCGGAGAAACAGGAGGAAAGGATTTTGTGGTGGCTCATAAATCTGCCGATGCGCAAGAAGTAGCAACTGCATTAATTCGCGGAGCTTTTGAATACCAGGGACAAAAATGTTCAGCAGCTTCAAGAGCCTATATTTCCAAAAGTCTTTGGACGAAAGTGGAAAAAGAAATGAAAAAAGCATTGGATTCGATTACAATAGGTTCGCCGGAGGATTTTTCCAATTTCGTGACTGCTGTGATTGATGAAAATTCATTCAATAAATGCAAAGGCTATATCGACAGAGCCAAAAAATCCAAAAAAGCTGAAATTGCTTTTGGTGGAAAATGTGATGACAAAGTTGGTTATTTTGTAGAGCCAACGGTTATTCTTACGACTGATCCGCACTATGAAAGCATGGTGGAAGAAATCTTTGGTCCTGTTTTGACGATTTACGTTTTTGAAGATAAAGATTGGAACAAAACATTGGAATTGGTTGATACAACTTCCGATTATGCTTTGACCGGAGCGATTTTCGCAAAAGACCGTTATGTTTTAAACGAAGGAATCAAAGCATTGGAAAATTCCGCAGGAAATTTCTATATAAATGATAAACCAACCGGAGCGGTGGTAGGGCAACAGCCTTTCGGTGGAGCGAGAGCTTCCGGAACCAACGACAAAGCGGGCTCGGCAATGAATCTTCTTAGATGGGTTTCCGTGAGGACGGTTAAAGAAACCTTTGTTCCGGCAAAAGATTACAGATACCCATTTTTAGCGAAAGATTAAAATTAGACAGATAAAACAAAAACCTCAAAGAAATTCAAACTTTGAGGTTTTTTCTTACACGTATAAAAGTTATGAGTTCACGAACCGCCATCCGTACCTCGATATTTAGCATTTTTGGAAATTTAGCATTTGTAATCGTAAAGGGAACAGCCGGAGTTTTGGGGAATTCCTATGCCTTAATTGCTGATGCGATTGAGTCCACAGCTGATGTTTTTTCTTCCATTTTGGTATTGGTCGGATTGAAATATTCGACTAAACCTGCCGATGAAAATCATCCATACGGTCATGGTCGTTTTGAAACGATTTCTACGTTTGCGGTCATCGGGTTTTTGGTGATTTCGGCAACTGTAATTGCTTACGAAAGTATTCAAAACATCAAAACGCCACATGAAGGACCAAAAGCTTTTACGCTGATTGTTTTGGGAGGAATTATCATTTTTAAAGAACTCTCTTTTCAGTATGTTTTACGAAAAAGCAAAGAAACCAATAGTTCTTCTTTGAAAGCCGATGCCTGGCACCATAGAAGTGATGCGATTACGTCGGTGATGGCGTTTATCGGAATTTCGATCGCTCTTTTTATGGGTGAAGGTTATGAAGCGGCTGATGATGTTGCGGCTTTGATTGCTTCAGGAATTATTATTTATAATGCGTACAAAATTTTCAAACCCATCATAAGTGAGATTTCAGACGAACAGATTTATGATGAAGTTATCCAACAAATAAAGAAAATTTCGCAAAAGGTAGATGGTGCACTGGCAGTGGAGAAGATGCACGTTCGTAAAATGGGAATGGTTTATTACGTTGATTTACATTTAATTGTCAATGCAAATTTAAGCGTGATGGAGGGGCATACAATTGCACATAATCTGAAAGATGCTGTACGAAAGCAGATGCCGGAAATTGCCGATGTATTGATTCACGTTGAGCCGGATCGGGTGAAAGTTTAATTCTAACTTTTCTTAATTCCTTGAGAGTTGAATTAAAAAAATAGGTAATTCAATTGATTCTGAAAATATGTTTAAATTTGAAATAAATAATTGGAGAAATGAATTCAGCTGAATTAAAACTTAAACTGGAATTAATTAATCAAATAACTGAATTAAAAGAAATTCGGGTTATTAAAGAATTAAAAAAGATTCTTGACTTTGAACTAGATGAGGGAATGTTTGAATTGACTCCAAAACAAAAAAATCGCATTGCTAAAGCAAGATCTGAATATTCTGATGGGGAAACGTTCACTAACGATGAAGTTGAAAAGGAGATAGATCAATGGCTAAACGAAAAATAATTTGGACAAAAAGTGCAAAGTCTGAACGTAGAGATATTTTGGATTATTGGATTAAACGAACAAAATCTAAAACGTACAGTTATAAACTCAATAAATTATTTAGCGAGGCTGTAAATCTCATAGCTGAATATCCACAAATTGGTAGAACGACAAATGATGGCAAAACTCGAATAAGCATTGTTCGGGATTATTTGATTTTTTATGAGTTTTCTAAAAATGAGCTCATCATCCAATCGGTTTGGGACGCAAGACAGGATGAAAATGAGTCAGAATTTGATTATACTTAACAACGAATTAAATAAAACTCAGCATTAAAACTTCTCTAAGATGAAGATGTTTTGCACTATGTAGAACCGGATCGGGTAAAAGTGTAATTCTGATTTTTCTTAATTTTTTAAGGATTTGAAACAAAAAAATCCGCCATTTCGGACGGATTTTATTTATCATTGATTTAAAATTCCAATTAAAATAATTCCGGAAAATCATTTGGTTTAGCTTCGCGAATCAAATCATAAACTTGTTCCACAATATCATCCACCGAAGGTTTTGAGAAATAATCGCCATCTGTTGCATAAGCCGTTCTATGAGCTTTTGCTGTAATGGTAAGCGGTTTGCTGTCCAAATGAACATAACCGTTTTGTTCTTCTAAAATTTGTTGTAAAATAAATGCGGAAGCACTTCCCGGAACGTCTTCATCAATCACTACCAAACGATTGGTTTTTTTCAAACTTTTTACAATATCATGTTTGATGTCAAATGGCAATAAAGACTGGATGTCAATTATTTCAGCATCAATTCCCAATTGCGCTAATTCTTTGGCAGCTTCTGTTACAATTCTCCAAGTAGAACCATAGGTTACCAAAGTAACATCTGAGCCTTCTTTTGTGATTTCCACTTCACCGATTGGTGTGGTGAATTCTCCTATGTTGGTCGGCATTTTTTCTTTTAATCGGTAACCGTTTAGACTTTCCACTACAATTGCAGGTTCGTCACATTTCAACAAAGTATTGTAAAATCCGGCAGCTTTTGTCAAATCTCTTGGAACCAAAACATACATTCCCCGAACCAAATTCAGAATTCCACCCATCGGAGAGCCGGCGTGCCAAATTCCTTCTAATCGGTGTCCACGCGTACGAATGATGACTGGTGCTTTTTGTCCGCCTTTGGTTCTGTATTGCACCGTTGCCAAATCATCTGACATCAATTGCAATGCATATAAAACATAATCCAGATATTGAATTTCGGCAATCGGACGAAGCCCACGCATTGCCATCCCGATTCCTTGCCCCAAAATAGTTGCTTCACGAATTCCTGTATCGGCAACTTTTGCTTCACCGTATTTTTCCTGTAAACCTTCCAAACCTTGGTTTACATCACCGATGTTTCCGGCATCTTCTCCAAAAACCAAAACGTTTTCATTTTGGCTGAAAATTTTATCGAAATTATCACGAACTACAACACGTCCGTCCTCCCATTTTGGGTCATTTTCGTAAATCGGGTCTATTTTTTCGACGTTGAGTGCGCTCCATTGAGATTCACTATATAAATGAGACGAATAAATATCGGCTTCAGTTTTCATTTGATTGTCAAACCAATTTTTCAATTCGGTTTTGGAAGAATTCTTTTCACCACGAGTCAACCTGAAAACCTTTCGGATAGTACTGTAAACATCTTTTTTGAAAGGAGTTTGTTTGGATTTTAACGAATTAATTTCGGTTTCGATAAAAGATTTATTGGGACTTTCATTGGCTAATTTTTCCAATAATTCCAATGCTGAATTTTTCAGCTCAATCAAAGGATTTAAATAATCTTCCCAAGCTTGTTTTTGAGCCAATTTGACTTCTTTTTTTGCTTCAGATTCAATTAATTCTAATTCTTCAGCGGTGGCTAATTTCTCATCACCTGCATCGAAATTCAAAATCCATTCTTTGAACTTGATAATTCCATCAAATTCTTTTTCCCAATCCAATCTTTTTTCGGATTTGTACCGTTCATGCGATCCGGAAGTTGAGTGCCCTTGCGGCTGTGTACATTCACGTACATGAACAATGCAAGGAATATGCTCCTCTCTTGCCAATTTTTCGGCACGTTGATACGCATCGATCAAACCGGCATAATCCCATGCTTTTGCAGTAATTATTTCGTAACCTCTTTCGTCTTCATTTCGTTGAAATCCGGAAAGTAGTTCGCTTAAATTGGATTTTGTACGTTGGTATTTTGCCGGGACGGAAATCCCGTATCCATCATCCCAAATCGAAACAATCATCGGCACTTGCAAAACGCCTCCGGCATTGATAGTTTCCCAAAATGGACCTTCGGAAGTACTGGCATCACCAATTGTTCCAAAAGCAATTTCGTTTCCGCTAATTGAAAAATTAGTATCAACATCTGCTTGGGGAACTTCACGGTAATATTTAGATGCCTGTGCCAAACCTAATAATCTCGGCATCTGTCCGGAAGTTGGGGAAATATCGGAACTTGAATTTTTCTGATCAGTCAATTTTTTCCAAGAGCCATCTTCATTTAAAGATCGCGTCGAAAAATGCGAAGTCATCTGACGACCACCGGAAGAGGGTTCTTTTTCGATATCGGTATTGGCGTATAGCTGAGCAAAAAAAGCGGAAAGAGATAATTGACCAATCGCAAACATAAAAGTTTGATCACGGTAATAACCGGAACGAAAGTCACCGTTTTTGAAAACTCTTGCCATCGCAATTTGTGGTAATTCTTTTCCATCACCAAAGATTCCGAATTTGGCTTTTCCGGTCAGTACTTCGCGTCGTCCTAAAAGACTGGTTTCTCTTGATAAAACAGCGACTTTAAAATCTTCTAAAATCTGCTGTTGGAATTGATGAAAGGATAATTTATTTTCAGTTTGTGTTTGCATATATAAATATATAGTCTTGGCAAAAATAGTAAATATGATTGAATTGATAGGTTGGAACAATACTTTTCAGTTTCTGCAAAATTAAATTTTAACGAAGTAGAATTTTGTAATTAGAAAACTTTTAATAATTTTACATTCTATAAAAACAAATAAATAAGAATAATTATGAAAAAAATTTATTTTTTAGCAGTGTCTCTAGCTTTAGGCTTTTCTGCAAATGCTCAAATAACGGATGGTTTTGAGAGTTATCC
>CALLXZ010000199.1 GCA_937875605.1 uncultured Moheibacter sp. | reverse complement strand
TCCGCAAAAGCTCCGGGAACGGTTTCATTTCGCTTGAAGGAAATTAAATTGTATAGTTCATCGTACTGATCATACAAAAAACTTAATCCGGTTTTGTATTTATGTGCCGTGTTATTGATGATGCTTTCAAATATTAAATTTGAATAAAAAGTTCTTTGTGAAGCATCATAAGTTCGCAATCCGAAATAACTCTTTTGTTCGTTATAGTTGAACTGATTCATCCAACCGATGCTCTGATAAGGTTTTCCCTCAAAAATATAGCCCGTTTTATTCCAAACCTGAAATCTCTGTATATCAATTCCAATTCCATAAGCATTTGTAGTTCCTTTGTCAGCATCTTCTCTAAATGAAGTTTGTCCGCCCAAACGATGGTCATTTACATAATTCACTCCGAAATGAGTCATCAATCCTGTATTTTTCAAATCTTCAAAATTCATCAAATAACTCAGGTTGATATTTCGTCCAATTGGTTGATCCATAAATCCGTCATTGTTATGATCCTGACGATTGGTCGTCGCGTTTCCGTGCAGTAAAATAGATTGTGTCCATTTGTCATTTATTGCATCATTATGCACAAAATTTCCCTCAAAACGGGTGTTGATATCGCCAAAGAAATTCAAAGAAGTTTTGGCTTTGTCATGGGATTTATACAATTCGGTGTTGATGTGCCCTGCGATTGCTTCGTAACCATTGGTCACCGAACCACCGCCTTTTGCCAACTGTATGCTCTGAATCCATCTTCCGGGAATAAAATTCATACCATAAGCAGAAGATATCCCACGTATTTCCGGCAATAATTCTTTGGTGAGCAAAATGTATTTCTGGTCGAGCCCAAGCATTTTCAACTGTTTGGTTCCTGAAACCGCATTTGCGTAGGAAACATCAACTGTCGCATTGGTTTCAAAACTTTCAGACAGATTACAGCAGGCAGCTTTTAAGAGTTCTTTATCGCTGATATTTTCCATCAATCCAACCGAATTTTTATCAAATGCATGTGCAGCTTTACTCCCAGTAATATTTGCTGTAGCCAAATCTACTGCTTCATCATTTCCATCTTGATTAAGTTCATTGTG
>CALLXZ010000198.1 GCA_937875605.1 uncultured Moheibacter sp. | reverse complement strand
TTAAATATAAAAAAATCCGCCTTTTCAGACGGATTTTTTTATTATATATTTTTGGGTTTTATTCTTAAATAATAGAAACTTATGACTATTCCGGCTATTGGTAAAAGAAATATCCATTTATCAATAGGGACTTCTTCTCCGGGGTTTGACATTCCGACGTCCACTCCTTGATCAGGTTCATCATATTCGGGCTGTGTCTGAAACATGGAACTCGAATTTGTGGGTTCATCATATTCCGGCTCTTCTGATTCAAAAAAATTCTGTCCGAAACCGAAACTTCCTATCAAAAAGACCCATACAATCAATTTTTTCATTTTCTTCTACTTATTGATGATCTTTTTGGTTTCAATTTCTCCTGTTTCCGTCATAACTTTTACGACAATGATTTGTTTTCCAAATAATGAAGCCTGAACATTTAAAGTCTTGCTGTTGACTTTTTTATTTTTATAAACCGACCGACCGGAAAGATTAAAGATTTCGACTTCGAGGATTTTGTCTCGGGAAGAAGTGATTTCAATCTGACGGTCTTTTTTGGTAATCTTCACATCATTGGTTGAAAGAATTAAATCAGACGTTTGATTTTCATCTTGGAAAATTATCTCAAATCGATCTTCGAACACTCCTTTACTACCTTCAAAATCATAGGGAGATTCGGATAAATTATGAATTTCGTTTGCGTATTTGTCTTTCAGGTAAATGTTTTGATGAGCTTTGAAAATTCCTTTTGTATTTTCCAATTGGATCTTGTATTTCCCGTTTACGAAAAATTTCACACCCAAAGGAATCACATCTGTATCTGCAAATGGACCTGTTCTTCCCTGAATGGACAATTTATGAGCATCTTTACTTAACGAATATAAATTATCCGAAACGCCTTCGCTCAATATTTTTGAATCAAAGTTATCGTACGTATTTTCAGCTTGTTTAAAGTAACCCACTGCGATTTGGATGTGCATATCGGTCGGATTAACCAATTCTAACCAGAATTTATCGTTTCTCGGACGTGAACCGTAAATATCATCTACAGCGCCATTGTTACCATTTTTGAAGTAAACCGCATCTTCATCGTCTGAATTGATTTTAACCTCTTTGGTACGCATATCATTTGTAAAGACAAGCCCACCTGTGGTTGTGGAAGATGCCTGAACAATGAATCCTTGTCCCGGTTTGACAATACCGTTTGGTTTTTTACCTCCTGTTGCAAATCGAGGAGCTGCAACTCCTTCTCCACCAAAGGAAGCATTATAAGTT
Source organism: uncultured Moheibacter sp. (assembly GCA_937875605.1). Taxonomy (GTDB): domain Bacteria; phylum Bacteroidota; class Bacteroidia; order Flavobacteriales; family Weeksellaceae; genus Moheibacter. The sequence continues at coordinate 2,305 of CALLXZ010000198.1, read as the reverse complement.
GCATAATTTTGATTGACATAATTATTTCCTTGCTGATTGTAAGCCGTATTGTCGGTATTGTCCCAAAAATAGAAAGTGGAATTTTCAATTTTATTTAAATTAGCAGTATTACTATTTAATTTTTGAAGATCCAAATTAGAAGGGAACGGATTTCCAATCAGATTAAATCGTTGATTATCTCTTAAAAGAGCAATCTCATTTTCCGTTGAAACCGATGATTCATTTTGAGGTTCTCCAATAAATGTAGCGGTAACATCCGGCGCATGTGCAGCTTCGCTGGAACCTCTGATGGAATATCCTTTTCCAAATTCGGATTTGCTGTTTGCAGGAATGGCGTTAAAATAATTGGTTTGGGTATTGTACTTCATTACTTTTCCAGAAAGAATTCCCGGATAAATAGTGTATAGCATTTGTTCTTTTACCGGCGAAGTCCAGAAATTATATTGGAGGGATGGAACCACAGCGGAACGCTCCACAATCACATTCCCTTCATTCTCCACTCCGGCATTTATTTGTAATAAATTCGCATCGCTTTTAACCGTAAAGGTCGCTCCGTTAGCATTGTCCACAACTATTTCATTGTCAATCGTCAAACTGTGACCCGATGCAATAACCACTTCAGCATCGCCTCTTACCTCAACCGAACAACCCACCAATCCCGAAGCAGCAGGATAGTTAAGATCGGAGCTCGAATTATAATTTCCTTCAAATATGATTTTGAAAGTACTTCCATCGGGAACATTATTGGACCATGATGATCCGTTCCAAGTGGTTTCGATGGAACAATCTACTTCTTCTGTCTGGAATTGTACCGACCAATCATGCAGCGCAACATTGGCTCCGTCCAAACTTCCCACCAAACGGATGTGTTCGTAAGCCGCCATGCCCGACAAATCAAAGGTTCTCTCTCCATCGCCTGTTTGTGATATGTTATCATATCCTGCAACATCACTCCAACCCGAAATACCATCTGCCGATTGTTGAACTTTTAGCTTAAACTCTCCTCCGCCCAAGGTCTGGTTCCATGTGATTCCTTCATAAGCTGTAGCTCCCTGTACCGATGCTAAATGAATCGGTGTGGAAGTGATGGTGCCTTGAGGTGTTTTTGTTACCCTTAAATTATCAATATAAAAAATATAATAACTATAATTAAAGGTCTCATTAGATGTTGTTCTATAAACAAGTTTTATAAATTTATTCCCTGTAAAATTATATGAACTTAGATCGACCGTTTGAGTTCCATAGTTTTGGTTTGAATTAGAACATACTTTCTGATAAACAACTGTTCCACTTAAATCGTTACCAACGTCACCAATTATTACTTGAAAAGTTACTGGAGTTCCATTTGTAAATCCACTGTAAACAAAAATGTATTCTAACCAAAGTTCAAATTCTAATTCTGTAACGTTTGTTAAATCTACATTTTGATGTATCCAGAAATAGTCGTTGGAAGTACCATAACCTAATGAATTTTCATTATTTAGATACATTCCCAAGCTTACATTCCCATCTGATGAATAATCATTTGTGCGTTCCGCACCAAGCCATGCAAGATTTCGTTCTCTTATCCAATTTGCAGCAGGCGTACCGCTTGTCTCAAAACTCGGGTTTAAAATAGGATTTCCACTTCCGCTGGAAACTACTACATTTCCACCTGCATTGGCTGCAACTCCTGATAGTACATCAGAAGAAAACTGTGCTTGTGTGGTTTGAAACCAGTCCGGAATATCTTTTGGTGTTTGAAAAGTGAAGCTATAGGCTCCGGTTGTCCAATTACTCCAAGCATTATTCACGCTTGCTTTCGCTCTTGCTCTTACATAGTAAGTTGTATTATTTACAGGCAAGAAGCTATTGGTAAATGTGAAATTGCTTTCGGTGTTAATAGGATATGTTCCGGTATATGACTGTGTCCAACTTGTTCCAGTAAAGTCGGGAGCTGTATTGATTTCAATTTGATATTCGTTAGCCGTTTCTGACTCATGGCTCAAACGGAAAACAGGTTCGGCCGTATTGATTCGGCTGTTATTGAATGTCAATTGCTCTGAACCACCATAATTATGGAATTTCACATTTTTAGCTGTTAATTGTTCCCATAACCATGTAATACTGGAATTTTGAGAAATTGTAAAAGTTGTTGTTCCACCTGTTCCGGTCGCAGGAACACTTCCCGTTCCTGTCCAACCCGTAACGACATAACCTGCCCTTGTTCCGGAAGTTGCTGTTACAGAAGTGTTGTTGACGATGGTATGATTGCCATTTGCATGAGATGCTCCTGTATAAGCTTCGGAAACGGTGAGGGTACGGT
>CALLXZ010000197.1 GCA_937875605.1 uncultured Moheibacter sp. | reverse complement strand
CCGGATTCAATACCGGAAAGCACAACAAATTGCTAAAATGAGAAAACAACTGTTTTTCACTTTTTTGTTTATATTAATTTTTGCGGGAATAGCCAGTTCGCAAATTACCGAGCAGGAATTAAAAGAACAAAAAGAAAAATTACAGAAACAAAATAGTTCCTTAAAGAAAGAAATTTCAGAACTCAACAAGGATTTGCAACGAAATCAGAGCGAATCCAAAACCTCTTTGTTATATGTTCAGAATTTGACGAATAAAATCACGGCTCAGTCAAAATTAGTAGGAGGATTGACCAAAGAGAAAAAATTCATTGAGGATGAAATTTATTTAACGCAATTGGAAATCAATAAACTAAGTAGGGAATTAGTGGAATTGAGAGCGGAGTATAAAGAGATTTTGGTCAAAGCATACAAAAACAAATCGGTAGAAAATAAATTACTTTTTGTGCTTTCTTCCGAAAATCTAACCCAAGCCTTTCGCCGGATTAAATATTTGGAGAAATATTCGGATTATCAATTAGGAAAAGCCGATGAAATCATGGCGAAAACCAAAGACATCGAACGTGAAAAAGCAGCGCGCGAAAAATCCAAAAAGGACAAAGAAGCGGTTTTAGCGCAACAATCTGTTGTGGTGGATGAATTGGAAAATGAAAAGGTTGCCAAACAACAGGTAATTGAAGAATTTAAGAAAAATGCAGGCGAAATTTCCAATCAGATTGCAGCAAAACAGCGAGAACAACGACAAATTGATGTGGAGATTAAAAATGTAATTGAAGAGGAAATCAGACTGGCGAAAATCCGTGCAGAAAAAGACAAAAAATCTTGGGATGCCGCAGCGAAAACCAATACCATTGCTGCTTTTCAAACCTATCTGAACGAATGGCCAAATGGAGATTATTCCAATTCGGCAAGAAAAAACATCCAGCAACTGGAAGCGGATAATAAAGGCTGGCAGACTGCTCGTGGAAACCATACCAAATCGGCTTATCAAACCTATTTAAAGAATTTTCCACAAGGACAATTTGCTTCAACTGCACGAATAGAAATCGGGAAATTTGAAGCAGCAGAAGAAGAAGCGAGACTTGCTCGCGAAAAAGCAGAAAGGGAAGCGGAAGCGGCTAATAAACCTGTGGAAGAAGTCGTCGTAAAAGCGGTAGAGAAACCGAAACCGGTGGAAAATCCAAAACCGGAAGCTCCAAAAACGGTTTATGCGGAAAAAAGCAATTCAGCTGAACTGTCTTCGGAATTTTCAAGCAATCGAGGTAAATTACCTTGGCCGGTGAGCCGTGGGCAGATTGTGGGAAAATTCGGTCCGGGTAAGCATCCCATTTTAGGTTTGGATGTTAACAATGACGGAGTAGATATTGCTACCAATAAAGGAACAAATGCCAGAGCGGTTTTTGATGGAGAAGTTTCGCAGGTAATCTCTATTCCGGGAGGAAACCGTACAATTTTATTGCGCCACGGGAATTATTATACAGTTTATAACAACTTATCTTTTGTTTCGGTAAAGAAAGGAGATAAGGTGAAAAGAGGACAGGACTTAGGAAGAATTTATACGGATGAACTGGGCAATACGATATTAAATTTTCAGGTTCGAAATGGTTCGGATAAACAAAATCCTGAATTCTGGCTTGGCAATAATTAATTTTAAGTAAATTTGTAAGCATAAATTTAAAGTCATGGGAAAATTAGGTGGATGGGAAATATTGATCATCGTTTTGGTAATCCTTCTTTTATTTGGAGGAAGAAAAATCCCTGAATTGATGAAAGGTTTGGGTTCCGGAATTAAGGAATTCAAAGATGCTACGAAAGATGATGAAGCTAAAAAGACTGAAAGTAAGTCGGAAAATCCGCAGTAATTTTTAGTAGAATTTGATACGATTAAAAAGGTAGAGTTTTCTACCTTTCTTTTTATAGCGAAACTAACTTCGCAGGAAGTTATTACGACTTTGAATTTTAACCAATTGATACAAAAATGAATTTTACCGAAAAATCCTGGAAAATATTTAATGAAAGCATTAGTGATTATCACTTGAAAAATAATGTGAATGCTGAAATCCAAAATCCATACAGCGAATCCGATCTGATCGAACATTTATTATATAAAAAGAATTGGATAGATACGGTTCAGTGGCATTTGGAAGATATCATACGCGATCCGGAAATTGATCCGGTCGAAGCTTTGCGTATCAAAAGGTGGATTGATAAATCCAATCAGGAAAGAAC
>CALLXZ010000196.1 GCA_937875605.1 uncultured Moheibacter sp. | reverse complement strand
AAATCAATCGAATTATCTGCATTCAAAACTCCTGAAACAATTCCAGCACAACCTAAATCCTTACAAAGTTGTATGTCCTTTTTGATGATTTCAAATTCTTCATCAGAATACACAAAATTCCCACTTCTTGGACGAATCAACACAAAAACCGGAATCGAAGTGCGTTTCAGAACTTGTTGAATCAACCCATACGAAGGTGAAACACCACCCACAGCCAGTTCAGAACAAAGTTCGATGCGATGAGCGCCTGCTTTTTCGGCATGGAGGGCAGATTGAACAGAAGTTGCAACGGTTTCGAGAAGCATTTGAAAATATTTTTTTAAAGATAATTATTTTGGTGAATGATGGGAGATAGATGTTTGAAGTTTTTCTTTTAACTTCATATTTCCAGCCTCTAAATTTAGAATTCTGCCAAAAAGTCATAATTCATTCTGTTGGCAATGTTTTTGAAATTAACTCGGAAAATCAGAATTAAAATGTCAGAAAATACGATGCAAGAAGAATGGAATGAGGAGATTTCCGATGGAAATGAAACGATGGAAAATGCTGATATTCAGGAAAATGAATTGTCAGAAATTGAAAAATTAAAACAAGAAATTCAAAAAGAAAAAGACCAGTATTTACGACTGTTTGCTGAATTTGATAATTTCAAAAAACGGACGGCAAAGGAGCGTTTTGACATATTCAAAACCGCCAATGCGGAAACCATCACGTCTCTTATTCCCGTTATTGATGATTTTGAAAGAGGATTAAAGGAAATTGAAAAATCAGAAAACAACGAATTGCTGAAAGGTGTAGAATTAATTTATCATAAATTAGTGGAAACACTACGTGGAAAAGGTTTGAAAGCCGTTGAAGTAAAGTCAGGAGATGTATTTGATACGGATTTCATGGAAGCCATCACCCAGATTCCTTCTCCTTCGGAAGACCTAAAAGGAAAAGTAGTGGATATCGTGGAAACCGGATATGCTTTAAACGATAAAATCATTCGCTACGCCAAAGTGGTAATTGGTCAATAGGTATTGTAAAAATGTAAAAGCATAATACATTTTACTTCACACAATTTACTTTATACTTAAAAATTATGTCAAAAAGAGATTATTACGAAATATTGGAAGTTTCCAAATCCGCTTCAGCAGAAGAAATCAAAAAAGCCTATCGAAAGAAAGCTATTGAGTTTCATCCTGATAAAAACCCGGGTGATAAAGCTGCTGAGGAAAAATTCAAGGAAGCTGCCGAAGCGTATGAAGTATTAAGTGATACCAACAAAAAAGCACGTTATGACCAGTATGGTCATGCAGGTGTTGGAGGATCTGCCGGAGGCGGATTTGGCGGTGGTTTCGGAGGCGGTGGAATGAATATGGAAGACATATTCTCGCAGTTTGGTGATATTTTCGGAGGACATTTCGGAGGTGGATTTGGGCAGCAACAAAGAGGTCCAAGGCGAATGAAGGGTTCGGATTTGCGCATTCGTGTGAAGTTGAATCTGGAAGAAATGATGAATGGAACCACCAAAAAAGTAAAAGTCAAACGTTTTAAACAAGCACAAGGCGTAACATTCAAAACTTGTCCTACATGTGGCGGTTCGGGCTATAGAACTCAAGTTACCAATACATTTCTCGGGCAGATGCAGACAACTGTTCCGTGTGGAAACTGTTCCGGACTTGGAAAAGTGGCAGATCACATTCCGCCGGGCGCCAATAATCAAGGTTTAAATAAAATTGAAGAAACAGTTGAAATAAAAATTCCGGCAGGTGTTCGCGAAGGAATTCAATTGCAAGTTTCGGGAAAAGGAAATGATGCTCCTTTTGATGGAATAACCGGGGATTTGCTCGTCATAATTGATGAAGAAGTACACGAAAATTTGAAGCGTGACGGAAATAATCTTCATTATGATCTTTACATTTCGATTCCCGAAGCTATTTTAGGCGCTTCAAAAGAAATACCTACGGTCAATAATAAAGTCCGAATAAAAGTCGAGAAAGGAACTCAGTCCGGAAAAGTTTTACGATTGAAAGGTCAGGGTTTACCAAGCTTAAACAGTTATGGAAGTGGTGATTTATTTGTACACATCAACGTTTGGACACCCGACAAATTAAGCAAAGAACAAGAACAATTCTTTGAAAAGATGATGGATGACGAATATTTTTCACCTCATCCGGGGAAAAATGAAAAATCCTTCTTTGACAGAGTGAAGGAGATGTTTAATTAATTCAAAAATTGAATATCTTTTTTAAAGATAAAAGCCGTTTCATTCTCAGATGAAACGGCTTCATTAGTTTTAGAAGAGTT
>CALLXZ010000195.1 GCA_937875605.1 uncultured Moheibacter sp. | reverse complement strand
AAGCTGTATTGAAGAAGCAATTACGGTCAGCGTATCGACCAATGAAGGAACAATCAACTGGTATCAAAATGAAACATCAGAGATACCTTTTTTCACAGGAATAGACTATACCGCAACTCTAAGCCAGACAACAACTTTTTGGGTTGAAGCAGTAAATGGAAACTGTAAATCAGAAAGAGAACCTATAACCATAATCGTTTATCCAACGCCTGAAATGCAGGAACTCGAAGACATCTTAATCTGTGAAGGCGAAAGTTTTTTATTCACCGCTCCGGATGGATTTGAAAGTTACCAATGGAAAAATGAGCAAAACCAAATTATCAGCGAAACCCAACAAGTAATTTTTACAGAAGAAGGAATGTACACTTTAACTGTTGGAATTAATGGAATTCCATGCACGCTGACCAGAAATTTAGAAATCAAATTTTCAACTCCACCTATTATAACAGAAATAAAAACCACCCTAACTTCAATCACAGTTTATGCAACGGGCGGCAATCCGCTAGAATATAGCATGGATCAGGTTTTCTGGCAAAGCTCACCTACTTTCACAAACTTAAAACCTGGAATTTTCAATGTTTTTGTAAGAGATTCAAAAGGTTGTTCGACCACCGCCAAACAAACGGGTATTTTAGGTGTTCCAAATTTTATAAGTCCAAATGGCGACGGGTATAACGACACTTGGAAAATCAGAGGAATGGATGCTTATCCCAACACCAGATTGCAGATTTTTGACCGATACGGAAAACAATTTGTGGACACAATCATCCAAATAAACTATGAATGGAACGGAAAATACAACGGACAACCACTTCCAACCGGAACTTATTGGTACATAATTACACTGGAAAATAGAGAGAAAATTTCAGGGCATATTAATTTAAAGAGTAAATAATACAAATAAGATTGATTTAGAGTACACTTTATTTGGCTTAATCTTTGGAAATGAAATCGAAAATTTAGACAAATGAAATTTCTGTTTTCAATCATCACATTTAGTATTTTCACTTTAACACTTGCTCAAAAAACACAAGATTTGGGTGAATTTAATTTTCTGGAAGTCTTTGATAAAATCCCGGTTACTTTAATCCAATCCGATAAAAATCACATTGAAATTTCCGGCTCAAGAGCAAATGAAGTTGAATTGGTCTCCAAAGACCGCCAACTCAAAATCCGTATGAGCACTAAAAATTTACTCAAAGGTGATGACGTAAAAATTACGCTTTATTACCAAGAATTAAATGAAATCCATGCCAATGAAGGTTCTCATATTTCATCTGAAGAAACAATTAATTCTTCCAATTTAATTTTAAATTCAAAAGAAGGTGCAGAAATAAATTTAGCAGTGAAAACAAATTCATTGGAAATCAAAACCAATACAGGCGGAAGAATTTATGTAAACGGTTCAGCTGATTTTCAATCTGTGGTTTCCAATTCCGGTGGAATTTATGATGGCGAAAAACTCGAAACTTCCAAAACCGAAGTGACCGTAAATGCCGGTGGTGAAGCCAAAGTCTTTGCCACAGAAACGGTCGATGCCAAAACACGAGCCGGCGGAAATATTCATATATTTGGTGGCGCTCAGGTGACACAACAAAACATTGCCGGAGGGAAGGTTCATCTGCATTAATTTTGATTGAATGAATTAATGAAGGATTGAATTTTGTTTCAAATTATAATTGAATTAATCAAAATGCAAAGACGCGACTTTATCAAAAAATCTTCATTGGCAAGCGGTTTACTTTTTGTAAATCCTTTTGTGGATTTGAATATATTTCAGGAATTTTCAGAGGACGAATTAATCGGAAAAGGAAAACCTACTCTTTTTGGAGATGATTTTAAACTTCGGGATGAAGCTTTTTTGCAATTCAACATGATGCGGATTGCAGCGAAAGAAGCCGGGTTTAACATTCATGTGGTTTCAAGTTACAGAAGTTATACGCATCAAAACGGAATTTGGGAACGTAAATACAAAAGTTATCGAAATCAAGGACTTTCTCATGAAAAAACCATCGCGAAAATTATCGAATACAGTACGATTCCGGGAACTTCGCGCCACCACTGGGGAACGGATCTGGATATCATCGACAGCACCAAAGGAATTCCTTCCAGCCCGCTGAGTGAAACCCATTTCAACGAAGGTGGACGAATGCGGAAATTCAAATTATGGCTGGATGATAATTCGGAAAAATTTGGATTTTATTTGGTTTACACAAACAAAGAAGGCAGAAAGGGTTTTGCTTACGAGCCTTGGCATTTTTCGTACAAACCTCTTTCCTTAAAAATGCTGAAAGAATATAAAGAATTGGATATCAAAAAATTATTGCAAACCAATAATTTAATGGGAAGTGAAAATTTCACGGA
>CALLXZ010000194.1 GCA_937875605.1 uncultured Moheibacter sp. | reverse complement strand
TGTGTGCTTTCATTTTTATCGTTTTTACAATTGATAAAATGAAAAGAGATCAGTACAATTAAAATAAAACTAAAAATCCGGTGTGCGGATGGCTTTGATAGCTCTGTAAATCCTGAAAATTCCATAAAGTATAAATAAGATGCCCAGCGATTTGGCGGCAAGCGGGCTTAAATCCATTAAAAACCAATTTTTTGCAATGGTGAATCCGCCGATTAATGCATAAAGAATTCCCATTATGATGTTAAGGTATTGTCGTATCATTTTCTACAAAGGTAACTAAATTTTAAAATTTCAATAAGTTTGTTAAACGACATATTTTGACGTATTTGAATTCTAAGTTTGACTTCAATATTAAAATAAAATATGATGAACAGAAATTTTGAAAACATCCCTTTGGATGAGGATACTTTAATTCTTCTATCTTCGAAAATGAAATTTGGAGAATTAGATTGTGTATTTCAAGCATGGATTTACGACCAGATTCAGGGAAATTCTTTGATTTTTTATGACGAAGATTTAGTTTCAAAAACCGATGAAGATTTGAAAAACTGGATTTTAAAGGAGTCAGAAATTGTTCAGGATAAATCGATTCGAAAAATGACCATTTCCAGAAATTTCGAGGAACATCCCTTTGTCTTTGTAAATTTTGATTTTCAGGAAGTGGCATAAAAAAAGCTCTGCATTTCACAGAGCTCTTTTAGATGAATTTCTTTCAATTGAATTATCGGATTAGATATTGAACCGGAATCGTAAAAGTCATATTGACTTTTGTTCCATCTTCTAATTCTGCCGGTTTCAAGTATTTACCTTTTTTAATCAATCGATCGGAAATTCGTTTCATGGCCTGTTGCGCCTCTTTACTAAATTCCTGATTGCCACCGTTCAGTGCTTTCACGTCTATTATTTTTCCTTGTTTATCCACTACAAAATAAATTTTAGCATTGGCTTGTCCAATGTTATTTTTGTCAGCAAATTCGCCGAAATCACTTAATTGGATCCCAAGCTCACTGTTTAATTTTTCAGCCATACAATCCTGAAGTGCTTTTTTAGTAGTTCCTGCATTTTCACACCCTGGAAATACAGCCATTTTAGAAACGTCACGGGCATTAAAAGTCTTATTGTTATCAGGTTTTGCTTCCGGTTGTTTGGTTCCGGTATCTTCTCCTTCTCCTGACCCAGCTTGATTACCGCTGGATTTTATGCTTCCATCTCCATCGGAATTACCAACATGAGGCATCACTAATTTCCCAATGTCTTTTTGTTCGCTCATTGGTGTTTCAACGATTACATTATCCTTAGGTTCCGGTGTTGTATCATTTTTATCTTTGTCAACCGTTGCAGCAGGAATTACTTTCGGTGCAACCGATTTTGGAGGCTCAGGGGTAGTTGGATCCACTATTTTATCAAATTCAAATTCTCTGTATGGAGGTTCCACATCTACGATTATTTCACTATTTCTAGTTGTAAAAGAAAATACTGCTACCAGAATTCCGATAAAGAAAACTGCTACCATCAGCGATTTCAAAAGGTTTTCACTTTCGCCGGTTCTTAGCACGTATGCGCCATACTCTTTGTTACGATTCTCGAAGAGATAGTCGTCCCAGGATAATTGTCGATTTTTTTTCATTTTTAGATAATTTAAATATTAAACACAAAAACCGGTACCGAATTTATTTGAGGACTTTGGAATCTGATCTTCAGATTCCAAAAATTCCAAGTCATGACATTTATCATATTTCAAATTACGTGCCTATCCTAATGATTCGTTAAAACTTTAACAGAATCGAACTGTTAAAAACTTTATTTGGTTAAAATTAATTTCAATTGAAATACAAATTCATACCTTAGCAAGTCCTATGGAAAATCTGGACACAACAGCAACATATCAATCTAAATCGCAGAAAATCATTAATTTAGACAGAGGGAAAGTTCCTCCTCAAGCCATTGATTTGGAAGAAGCTGTGCTTGGAGCTATGATGATTGACAAAAAAGGGATTGATGAAGTCATTGATGTCCTGCTTCCGGAAATGTTTTATCGGATTCAGCATCAAACCATTTATGCTTCGATCCGAAAATTATTCAATAACACACAACCGATTGACTTGCTGACGGTTTCCAATGAACTTCGAAATGAAGGAAAATTGGATTTGGTCGGAGGTGATTATTATTTGATTCAATTAACCCAAAAAGTTTCATCGGCAGCGCACATCGAATACCATTCGCGTGTGATCATTGAAAAATATATATTACGTCAATTGATTGAGATTTCGTCCAACATCATTGATAAATCTTACGACGAAACGACCGATGTATTTGATTTACTTGATTTTTCCGAAAGTAAATTATTTGAAATTACCGAAGGTGGAATCAAACGGAGTTTTACGGATTCCAATACTTTAGTTCGCGAAGCCATTGACAAAATCAAGGCGATGTCGGAAAAAGAAGGAATGAGTGGAGTTCCTTCCGGATTTACGCAAGTCGATAAAATTACTTCGGGTTGGCAGGATTCCGATTTGGTTATTTTGGCGGCTCGTCCCGGGATGGGAAAAACGGCATTTGTGCTTTCTATGGCGCGAAATATGTCGGTCGATATGAAAATCCCAACTGCTATTTTTTCGTTGGAGATGTCTAGTGTTCAGTTGATCACGCGTATGATTTCAAGTGAAACAGGGATTGCTTCTGAAAAACTAAGAAAGGCGAACTTGGAAAACCACGAATGGAAACAATTATATAACAAAGTAAAAGCGTTGGAAGATGCACCGTTATTTATAGATGATACCCCGGCTTTGTCCATTTTTGATTTGCGGGCAAAAGCACGCCGTTTGGTTTCCCAGCATGATGTGAAATTGATCATCATCGATTATTTGCAATTGATGACACTCGGCGGAGGAAAATCGACAGGAAACCGTGAACAAGAGATTTCCACCATTTCCCGAAACCTAAAAGCCATCGCAAAAGAATTAAACATTCCGGTGATCGCGCTTTCGCAGTTATCGCGTTCGGTTGAAACCCGAGGCGGAAACAAACGACCACTTCTTTCGGATTTACGGGAATCGGGTGCGATCGAACAGGATGCCGATATTGTTTCCTTTATTTATCGTCCGGAATATTACAAATTGGATGTTTGGGATGATGAAAATGCGACACCTTGTGCGGGTCAAGCTGAATTTATCATTGCCAAACACCGAAACGGAGCTTTGGAAAATGTGCGTTTGCGTTTCGTAAATGATCAGGCAAAATTCATGGATCTGGAAGAAGATTTCGGATTCAGTGGATTTGAATTTCAGAGTTCGATGAATAAAGAAGAATCGGGTGGAAGTATGGAAATTGGAAGTTCTATCAATTTACCGGTTGGAAATCCCGCTGATTCCTTTGGTTCTTTGGAAGAATTTGAATCGGATTTTGGATCAGAGGAAGATGATGATATGCCTTTTTAATTCAATTTTATAAGCTGAGTTGAAAATTTAGAATTCTCCGTTTATCATTTAAAAACATTAGTTAAATTTGGCAAACAAAACAAACAGAGAATGCCGTTATTTGACGATACGCAAACTGCTTTTGAATCCAAATCCGACAAAGATTTAAAAAAAGCACATACACTTTTTAAACTAATTGCAAGTCCCACTTTAACCAAGTTGGGAACCTTGATGTTTAAAATCCCTTTTGCAACCCAAATTCCTTTGGTTAAACCGATCATTCGTAAAACCATTTATAGTCAATTTGTGGGAGGTGAAACGACAAAGGATTGTTTAAAAGTAGCCAAAGAATTGTACAAATATGGTGTGAGTTCCATTATGGATTATTCGGTCGAAGGACAGGAATCGGAAGAGGAATTTGATCGTGTAAAAGAAGAAATTCTTCGTTTGATTGTAATTGCCAAAGAAAATCCGAAAGAAATTCCGTTTGTGGTGTTTAAACCAACTGCCTTCGGAGAAATTGGTCTTTATGAAAAAGTAGGGAAAAACGAAGCCATGTTGGAAGAGGAAAAAGGAAAATGGCAGCGAATCCGAAATCGGTTTGATGAAGTTTGCAAAGCGGGATTTGACAGTGATGTGACGATGATGGTAGATGCCGAAGAAAGCTGGATGCAGGATGCAGCTGATGATTTGGTAGACGAAATGATGCAGAAATACAATAAAGAAAGATGTATCGTTTGCAATACGCTCCAAATGTATCGTCATGATCGATTGGATTATCTAAAAAAAATATACCAAAAAGCAGAATCTGAAAATTATATTCTTGGATTTAAAGTAGTTCGCGGCGCTTATATGGAAAAAGAACGGGCAAGAGCGGAAGCCGAAAGTTATCCATCGCCGATTCAGCCCGATAAGGCGTCAACCGACCGGGATTATAATTTAGCATTGGAATTCATTGCAGAAAACACGCATCGGATTTCGCTATTTGCCGGAACCCATAACGAGAAAAGTTGTGAACTCCTTACCGAACTCATGAAAAAACATCAACTGGAAAATGGATTGCATAAAATATGGTTTGGTCAGTTGTTTGGGATGAGTGATAACATCAGTTTTAAACTGGGAAGTATGGGGTATAACATTGCTAAATATTTGCCGTATGGTCCCATAAAAGAGGTAATGCCTTATTTAATTCGCCGAGCGCAGGAAAATACTTCGGTTGCCGGGCAGACCGGAAGGGAGCTTTCGTTGATTGAGAAAGAAAT
>CALLXZ010000193.1 GCA_937875605.1 uncultured Moheibacter sp. | reverse complement strand
ATTCATCGCTTCTACAAATAAAGCCACCCCAAATAAACCGTAAATGATGGATGGAACTCCTGCCAGATTTCGGATGGAAGCCCGAAGTGCTTTGGTCATCCAGTTATCAGAGGCATATTCATTCAGATAAATCGCTGTTGCAACACCCACCGGAATACTGAAAATCGCCGTAATGATGGTAACCATCGTTGTTCCGGCTATTGCCGGATAAATCCCGCCTTCGGTCATCCCTTTTCTCGGAATTCCAAATATAAAATCCCAACTCATCACGCCAGCTCCTTTCCATACAATATCAATTAATACGATGAAAATAAAAGCCAATACGATGATCGTACAGAATCCTAAAAACCGCAATCCTATAAACTCCTTTATTTTATTCTGACTTAATGCGCTCATTAGATTTTGTATCTGTATTTAGATGCTACCCATTCGGAAAGGAAGTTGATCAATAAACTGATGATAAACAGCATCATTCCCAAAACGAACAAACTATAATAGTGTGGAGAATCATACGGAACCTCTCCTAATTCGATAGCAATCGTAGCCGTCAAAGTCCGAACGGGATCAAAATATCCGTGCGGCATAGCCGTTGCATTCCCCGTTACCATCAAAACCGTCATCGTTTCACCAATCGCACGTCCAAATCCCAAAATACAAGCAGCGATAATTCCCGAACCTGCTGCCGGAAGAACGACACGAATCAAAGTTGACCATTTGTTTCCACCCAACGCATACGCTCCTTCCCTGAAAGAAAGCGGAACGGAACGCAAGGCTTCTTCTGAAACACTGATTACAGTTGGCAATGCCATAAAAGCCAATAAAATAGAACCATTTAAAGCATTGAATCCATTGTTTAAATTAAATGTTTCAGCTATTGCCGGACCAATTAATACAATCCCGATGAAACCGATGGTTACGGAAGGAATTCCGGCTAATATTTCGATGATGGGTTTTACGATATTTCGAACAGTTGGCGAAGCAATTTCAGATAAATAAGCAGCTGCCCCAATCCCCAACGGAACAGCAATCACCATAGCACCTATCGTTACCAGAACCGAACTCCATAATAATTGTAATACGCCATAAGAAGCATCTCCATAAGCAGATGGATTCCAATTCGTAGAGAAAAAAGAGGAAAACGGAATATGAGCAAATGCCTTAAAACCATTGGCAAAAAGCAAATACAAAATCCCGACGAGAATCAACATGATGAAAGCTCCGGATAATGCAAATATCCATTTCATCAGGCGATCGTTAAAATAGCGCAAATTCATCATTTTGTAAGTTCTGCTTTTATTTTTTCCGTATCAATCGAATAAAAACCGTTGGATTGTATGATTTCAGAACCCTCGGGACTGAATTGATAGAGTAGATATTCCAGCAATTTTCCTTTTGGTTTACCATTGGCATATTGATAAAGCGGACGTGTGATAGGATAGTGACCTGATGTGATATTCTCAACTACCGTCGGCGTATAAGCCGGAGTATTTTGGTCTTTTTTAATTTTTATAACTTTCAGATTTCGAAGCACATTTTCATTCAGATAGCCCGAACTTACATATCCAACTCCTTTTTTGTCGGTTCGGATAGCATCTACGATCTGAGCCGTCCCGCTCATCCCAATCATAGACTGACTGTATTCGTCTTTTACGATACTTTCCCTAAAATACATAAAAGTACCGGAACTGCTTTGACGACCGTAAAGTGTAATTGCTTCATCATTTCCACCAAATTCCTTCCAGTTAGAAACTTTTCCACTATAAATCTGGCTTAATTGCGAAATAGTTAAACTATCGACCGGATTATTTTCGTTGATAATTATCGCAAGCGCATCGAGTGCAAAAATGATAGGATATGGATCGATTTTGCGTTTCTCGGCATAAAAAAGTTCTTCTTCCGTAATTTCCCGGGAGGAATTTGCTAAATCGGTTTTCCCATTGATAAGAGCAGAAATTCCGGCTCCGGAACCTCCTCCGGTAACTCCTATGGAAGTCAGACTATCCTGATCCATAAAATTTTCTGCCAATACCTGAACTAAGTTTACTTCGGAATCTGATCCTTTTATACGAATCGCTTCGTATTTACTTTCTCCCGAAAAACATGCTTCGAAAATCACGATCCCTCCTACTATAAAAAGCAGAAAGGGAAGAAAATTGGAAATGATTCGCCTAACGTCTCTTTTCATCTCGGCAAAATTACGTACCGAAGGTTAACTGAGTGTTACCTAAAAAAGACCAAAACTTTATAAAAAATGCCTAAATAATTTGACTCATTCAGGCATTTTATAATTAAATATAACAGAAATTAATAATCATAATTATTGTTTGTTTCCCCTCCAAACTCCCATGTAAGAGCGAAACGAAGTGTGTTTTCCAATGCATTGTTGGTATCGGAAATTGGGAGTAAATAAGAAAAATCCAATCCAAAAGCGTTATATTTCAAACCGGCTCCTAAGGTAATGTGCTTACGGTCACCTTTCATGGCGCTTTCATTAAAATAACCTGCACGCACAAAAAGCACATCGTTATAGGAATATTCAGCTGAAGCCGCCCAATTAAATTCCTTTAGTTCTTCCGAAAATCCTCCCGGTGCATCTCCAAAGGAACTAAACATTCCGGCTACAACTCCTTTGTTCGGAATACCCAGTGGAATTTGCCTCCCATCTTCATCTATTTCATAATCAGGTGTTGGAACTAAAAGTTTATTGGTTTCCAACGTAACCGCTACGGTGTTGTATTCATCCAAAATGAAATCATATCCTGCACCCACTCTCAAATTCGTAGGTAAATAAGCGGCATTATCATCTGAATTGGAATAATCCAATTTTGGACCGATATTGCTAATATTGAAACCAGCTCTTGCTCGTCCTTCGAAATTACTAAAACTATGTCTTGGGGTTTGGTAAAAACCGGAAACATCTACCGCAAAAGTATTTGCAGGCTGAACGGTTCCGTCATCAATGTTATTGAATAAATCGGAACGAATGAAACGTCCCGTAACCGCCATACTATAATTATCGGTCAATCTTAATCCGTAGGACAAATCAAATGCAAATTCATTTGGCTTTGCCATACCTGTATTAACAATCTGCGTTCCTACTAGTTCGGTCAAATCAATTTCTCCAATGTTAAAATAATACAAACTGGCAGAAAGCGTACTTCTTTCTTCCTGTCCTAAAAAGGTATAAAAGGAAGCATTTAATAAAAATACATCATCTGTGATGCTACTCATATAAGGTGTATAAGAAACCGCCACGCCTGAATAGCTTTTACTAAAGGCGTATTTAGCTGGGTTCCAGTATTGTGAAAATGCGTCTGCTGAGGTTGCTGCTCCCATATCTCCCAAGGCACCTGCCCGTGCATCAGGTGATACTCTTAAAAAAGGCGCACCGGTCAAAACAGGATTAGGCTCATTTTGAGCAAATGCAAATGCTGAGGTCAGCATCAAGCATCCAATCGAAATCTTCTTTATCATCATCTTTAATAATTATTTTAATATCACTAATTTTTCTATTGCCGTAGCCGAACCTTTACAAGTGTCCGGATTTACCCCCCTCGCTGTGACGCGGTAAATATACACACCTTTTCCAATTTTATCACCAAAATCATCTAATCCGTCCCAAGGAATGGCAAATCTTCCTGTCCTATAACCTTCACGCCATGGCTCTGCCGAAACGGTTTGGCGAATGGTTTTTACTAATTTTCCTGAAATGGTAAATATTTGAACCATCACTTCCAATTCCGTATCACAATTGTGTTCAAAGTGGAAATAGGTTTGATTAGTAAAAGGATTAGGCCAATTCAATAATTTTTCAATGTGAATATGATCAGACCCTTCTTCCATCACTACGAAATCTAACGTCTGTTCGGAAGAATTATTGTTTATATCCCAAGCTTTGAAAACAATTTGGTGATTTCCTAACTCCAAACTATTTAACCGGTACATGACTTGTCCTTTCTGATAGTCCAAAACCTGAGGATTGGTACAAGGATTATTATCTCCTCCTTCGTAATATTCATTTAAAACATAAGTTCCTTCCACATTCTGATCCAAAACCCCTGTAATATCATGACCGATCGCAATCCCACTGGTATTGATTCCCGTGCTATCAACCAGACAAGCCAAAAGATAAGGGTTACGATTGGTAATTCCGCCGTCCACGAAATTTAGATTATTCATATAGAGTCCGATGGTCGGCCCATCATCATCATTTAGACCCTCAGGATTCTGATCTCCGACTTTCACATTTTTGGTTGTTACACCATCGATTACATTATTATGAGCATAGACCATAAATTTTCCGTCGCCTACTTCATAGTTTATGTCTTTTGGAACATAGAACTGAAATTTAAATTGTCCATAATTGACATTGGTCCCGCCTTTGAAAATTGGGTTAACTTGCTCCTGATAGTTCATCACCTGAGGTGTAACATTAGATCCCCAATTATTATTATTTAATGTTGATTTATTAACTGGTTTATCAAACAAAATTCCATTGGCTTTTCCATTAAATGAATTATCACGCATCATTCCATTTTCATCAAGAACTTCTCCTTCTATTTCCACAAAATCCATGGCACGTAAGACACCGCTAAAAGTATCGGCATCTTCACCATTGATTTTTGTAATACGAATTTCTCTTCTTGGGCGGGCAATGCTCATCATAGGATCTCCCAGAAGATTTACACTAAAATTGTAACCAGAATTATCCTGGACTTTGGCATTGGTAAGTGCTTCTCCTAAAGTTTGATATCTATGCCCTTGAACTTCTAGTAATTCTTCAATAACCGCTTCATTAAATTGCCCTCCGAAATAAACCCCCACAGGTCTACTTGTTGTTAACATGGCAGAAGCGCCACCCTGAGGGGCTTTGTACATATATACACCTGCTGAAGGTAAATAATTCAAATCCCAAACGGTAAATTCACACGTAATCGTCATTACAACAGGTAAACGTGAGTACAATCCGGAATAATTGGAAAAATTATTAATTTCTTCATACGTTATAACTCTTTTCTGCGACCAGCTTCTCGGTCCACCGTGACCAAAATAAACAATAAGAGCCGTTCCCAGGTTAAATGCATTTCCGATGATTTGATTTACCTGAGGATACCGCGGACCAGCTGATGTGCTTTCTTGTAAGAATGAATCCAAATATGCTTTTCTTAGCGTCGCATAACTAATATTGTTTTCTATAAAATCAGCGGAACTATCTTCCGTTTTCTTATGAAATGGAATTGTCCCATCCAAATCATCATCTACAACCAATAAAAACCTGGTTTTCCATTCTCCAAATGAACTTCCTTGCCCAGGAAGTTTTTCATAATACGCCAATGTTTTATCGACCATTAATTTTGCTTCCGCTGGGTTGTTGGCAGGCATTCGTCCTACTGCAATATCCATTTGATTAGAAAAAGATACGTAATTTGTTGCTGCAGCAGGGTTATTTAGAATTTGATCCGTATCATCCAACATGGTAAAGTAATCATCTGTCACATAAGAATCATCTAAACCTGTAGATTGAAAACTGATATATGCCGGAACATAATTCGTATTATCTACAATCCTATCTTTAAAATCATAAGAGGCTCCTCCCATCATCAAAGCATATTTAAGAGGATTTCCTGAATCACGAAGATGTTTTAAGAAATCACGAATTCCTGAAATATCCTGGGCTCCCGAAGAGAAATCATTATAAATTTGATCTGTCGTTACCACCAATGCTTTTACACCATCATTCATGATACGGAAATTTGCCAGTCTGGAAGCTTCACTTAAATAATTGGGATGTGTAACGATTACATATTCAATGTCAGTGTGAGAACGTAAATTTTGATTAGGAACGGTTCCTACATATTCTATTTCTGTAAAAGCAGCCGCTTCATTGAATGCAATGAATTCATTAAGAAAATATGGACTGTCTGAACGATATTTATAAACACCACCCGAAGCAATGACATTTTGAGCGGTTGTTAAATCCGAAATGTTCCATACTTTTTCAGCTCCATTTAATGCAAACCCGTACACATTTCCATCATTTATATTTTGTAATTGCCGGAAAGGCATTTGTGCCCCGTTGAATGTCAGGTTGGCTCTATATCGGATTTCCAAATAATCCAGAAAAACAAAAGATCCGGGATTGGCTCCATCACTTACACTTACTATGAAATTGAACGAATTTCCGGAAGAACTTATCAGAGAATTCAAATTTCTCACTACAAAATCTCCATTTGAGAAAGTTTGACTTCCCACCGATGCTCCGTTAACCGATACATTAAAACTTACGTTATTGGCATTTTTCCCAATCAACTGACTATGTGCATACACTTCTCCTGAAACAGAACCTCCACCTTGCAAAGCAAAAGTTTGACTGGGCTCCACCGTAAAAGACTCTCCAACCCACTGTTTCCCAACTTGATTCACACTCAATGAATCTTTTTCATAAAACTGATAATCATCATATTGTGAAAAAGTCTGAACAGGATTGCCTTCAATAGACAAATCTTGAACTCTTTTTCCCTGAGAACCACCAAAAGTGATAAAATAATAGGCATAATCCGAATATTGATTGAATTTGTGCCGGAGATTAGAAAGTGTAGAAGTTGGTAAACGAAACCAGTCATGTGGTCCTTGTGCATAAAAAAGAATAAAATCACCGCTGTCAAAACTTCCATCCTCCTGCCCATTAAACTGAATGGCATTTTCTTGCAAAGCACCATATCGGAAATCTCCCGGGTTTTCATTGAGTTGTTTTCCCCCGTTTCCGTAAATCTTAAGAGTTCGCGGATCAAAGTTGGTCGGGATATTATTAGCGTCAAAAAACGCTTTATCCATACGAAAAACACCTGATTTATTGATCCGTATTTTATACCAATTCCCTGATCTCAATGCACTTGTTGTGGCAGGATCATAGGTTTCATCCACTCCAAAATCTGAACTTTTTCCCGCTTCCACCACTATTTGGAAAGAAATAACTTTTTTGATCTGATTATTCTCTTTCACAAAAGGAATCATTGATACTGAAGTAAAATAGCGACTTCCGGCTTGACTCACTTTCGCAGTATATTCTAATTTATCAGGGATTTCATTTAGATTCAAATTTCCAATGTCTGATGATGAAAGTGTCGCATATTGAATATTTTGCAAACTGATATTTTTCATACCATTCGTTTCTTCTGAATGAACAAAAAGAGGAATATCACCACGTGCACTATATCCTTTATTACTAAAAAAAGGAAGTCGGGATTTTTGATCTTCACCTTTCACATATTCCTTAACACCCTGCCAATCAATTGTTACAGTTTGTCCGTTAAGATTTAGTAAGGATAAAAATAAAAGAAAAAGCAAATATTTTTTCATGTTGTCTAAACGATATTTTGACAAATATATTCTATCTCACAATAAAAAAAGGTTAAGCTCGTTAAAGATAGGCGGAGTTAACTTGTCGAATTCACAAGAATTTGTTTTCTTTGCAAATCATTTTTCGAAAAATTAATTGAAACAACACATATTATAATATGAACAAGGGTAGAATTTTAGCGATTCTTTTAGTAGCAATTTCGGTTACGGTGGTTAGTTGTACCGGTCACGGAGGTGGCAGAAAAAAAGGTGGTGGAACTAAAAAGTTCACCAGCACAACCGGCTGGAAACCCAATGACCAAAAGGGTTGGTTTTTTAGTGGGAAGAAAAAACCAAACGTAAAAGCTTGGCCGGGAATGGTATTTGTCGAAGGTGGTTCTTTTACCATGGGATTAGTAAAAGACGATGTAATGCGTGATTGGAATAATACTCCAAAACGTATGCAGGTTCGTTCTTTTTTCATGGGTGAAACTGAGATTACCAACTATCAATACCGTGAATATTTGACATGGTTGAAAGTTGTTTTCCCTCCTGAAGAAGAACAATACAAACACATATACGAAGGATCTCTTCCTGACCCTCAAGTGTTTAATAACAAATTGTCAAGAAATGATTTTGACAACGAAACTTATCTTTTCTCTACTGAATTCAGTTATTACCCAGTTGTAGGAGTTACTTGGTTACAAGCCAGCAACTACTGTGATTGGTTAACCGACAGAGCAAATGAAAAATCTTTAATGGATAAAGGAATTTTGAGTAAAGATTATTATTCAAACGAAGAATACAATTACGGTTCCAAATATTTTGATGCTGAATCTTATAAAAATAGTGACAGTAATGTAAGTGAAGCAATTGACACGACAAGATTAGCAAAACAGACGATGATTAAATCAACCAATCAGCGTGTCCAAAAAGCAAACCGTTCCACAACCGCATTGGACGTAACTCCTTTCCGTCTTCCTACGGAAGCTGAATGGGAATATGCGGCACTTGCCTTACCTGCTGACAGAGAGTACAACGAGTATAAAGGAAAACCGGTTATTCAAAATGAATTAAGAGGTGAAAAAGGACGTGCTCGTGGTCAATACATGGCTAACTTTAAAGTAGGACGTGGTGACTATTCCGGTATCGGGGGATATGGGAATGATGGTTCAGCTATTACAAGCGACGTGAAAAAATTCCAGTCCAATGAATTTGGAGTATATGGAATGTACGGAAACGTAGCGGAATGGACGGCTGACGTTTACCGCCCTATCATCGATGAAGAAGCAAATGACTTCAACTATTTCCGTGGAAATGTTTATGAAACAACTATTGACAATGAAAACGGTGGATTCCAGAAATTCGAAGATGATGTAGAATATGATACTCTAAACAGTGGTAAATTGGCTTACAAATCCTTGCCGGGTAAATACAAAAAACAAGTAGAGGAAGATAACATCAATTACCGTGACGGTGACCGTATGTCTTCTCTGAAACCAAGAGTAGAAGACGATTATTTTGACCAAGGATTTGGCGCTAATACTACTACGGATTCTTTAGGTAATATCATAGAAGTTCCGGCAGGAGATTCCGCTACAGGTGGTTTCAGCGCTCCGGGAGTTGCGGGAAGCAGTTCAGCAACAGAAGATATGTACAACGCTCCGAAACGTAAATTCTATGTAGACGAAAAAGGAAGAATCATCTTGGAGAAAGACGATGCTCAAAGAACTTCAAAAGTTTCCGATGAAGTAAGAGTCGTAAAAGGAGGTTCTTGGAAAGACCCAATCTATTGGCTGGATCCGGGACAGAGAAGATTCCTTCATCAAGCCGAAGCTACCAGCTGGATTGGTTTCCGGGTAGCACAAGATTATCAAGGTTCATTTGAATCAAAAAGATCAAAATCAGGTACGAAATAATTCGTTCGAAATACAATAAAAACTTATCCCAATCTGAATTTTCGGATTGGGATTTTTTATATTTTTACACTCATGAATATCGAAACACTCTATTCGTTGTACTTACGCTCCCAGAACGTTTCTACCGATACCCGAAATATTCCGCTCAAATCCCTTTTCTTTGCATTGAAAGGAGAAAATTTTAACGGAAATGAATTTGCCTCTGCCGCCATCAAATCAGGAGCGCTTTTTTCCATCGTGGATGAAAAGGAATTTGCTGATGAAAACAACGATATTTATTACGTGGAAGACACGCTCAACGCCCTGCAGAAGCTGGCACAATATCATCGCCAAAAATTAAACATACCCATTATTGCGCTTACCGGCAGCAATGGAAAAACGACTACAAAAGAATTGATCACCGCCGTATTGAGCAAAAAATATCAGGTTGCTTCCACGGTTGGAAATCTTAATAATCATATCGGGGTTCCACTTACGCTTTTATCCATTCATCCCAATCATGAAATTGCTGTGGTGGAAATGGGTGCAAATCACCAAATGGAAATTGATTTTTTAAGCAAGATAGCTCAACCCGATTTCGGATACATTACCAATTTCGGAAAGGCACATCTGGAAGGATTCGGAGGCGTGGATGGAGTAATAAGAGGAAAATCGGAATTGTACAATCATTTACGTGAGCATTCTAAGACAGTCTTTGTTAATTGTGATGACGAAAAACAAATTGAATTAACAAAGGACATACGGAAAATTACTTTTGGACAAAATCCTCAATCCAAATTTCCCATTAAATATTCCAAATCCCTCAACGGTCACTGCCCTGAGATTATTTATGAATCTACTCACATTTTGAGCCAGTTGGTGGGCGAATACAACCAAAGCAACGTTGCCGCTGCACTTGCCATCGGGCTTACGTTTGAAGTTCCTTTGGAATTGATAAAAGAAGCAATTGAAGAATATCAATCGGACAACAACCGTTCGCAAATTATTTTGAGAAATAATCAGGAAATTATATTGGACGCTTATAATGCAAATCCGACCAGTATGGAAGCAGCTCTTCAGAATTTCAGTAAAATAGAAGGAGAAAAAGCCGTCATTTTGGGAGATATGTTTGAACTAGGCGAAACTTCTCTTTCGGAGCATAAAATCATCGCAGATTTGGTCGAAAAATTAGGTTTCAATACCATTTATTTGATCGGAAAAAATTTCAGCCAAAGTTTTGATAAAGAACAAAATAATGTGAAAACATTTATCAACCGAACAGAAGCCGAAAAGTTTTTATCCGAAAATCCGCCTACAGAAAAGCATTTGTTTATAAAAGGATCAAGAGGAATGGCTTTAGAAAAACTATTGGATATTTTTCCTAATTAAAATTAAATTCTTATTTTTGGGTATCACACAAATCCTAACTTACAGATGTTTAAAAATAAGATAACGCTCACAGCGCTCTGTGTCTTTGCTATTCTAAATGTTTCATTTTTAAATCCGGATTATTTGGAATGGTCGCATGAACGGTCACTCAAATTTGAGGATTTTAAAGCAAATATTCCGAAAACTGCATCCACTAATTCAGCCGTTAATTTATCCACCGTTTTGTCATATCAAACGAAACAAACAAAAGGAGAAGTTCCTCACATCACGGTTTTAAACCTGATTGACCGAAATACTTCCTGGATCAAAGTTAAAAAAACGGAGATTCTCGAACTCCAACAAATCAAATTTGACTATGCTGAACTTTATGCCCGAAAAATGAGAAAAGAGATGAAAACCATGAACAAAAATGGTGTGAAGGAGAAACAAAAATACATAGATGTGATTTCAAAAATCAGTAAACAACTGGACAAAAGACAACGATTAAACAATGTTTTATTGGAAGACCAACCGCATCTGATCAAAATTATGAAAAAAGACATCAGCGATTCACTAAATCTTTATAAAGAATACAAGAAATAAAAAAAGCGGCTTAAAGCCGCTTTTCATTTATTTATAAATGGAGATTAAAAATCCTCCATATCAATTTCAGAATCTATATCCAAATCATCAAACGCTGCATCATCGTCTTCTTCATCTATCACTTCATCCTCCTCCAAATTTATAATTTCCATATTTCTCTTGGGAGCTTTTAAAGGCATTGCACCAAAACGATAAACTGTTAACGGATAATTCAGCACTGCTTTTTTATCCTCTATCGCTACAACTTCAACAGAGAAAGTCCACATGTCCAAATAATCATAAACAAAAATCATACGGGATCCCACTTCCGGCATTACTTCATAAATATGAAAATCAGCCATAGTTTCATCTTCCGTAGACTCGTCCATGTTTTCCAATGGAATTTCTTTCCCTTGATTCCATTCCCCATCTGAAACGTAAAACGAAGCCAACTCCTCTCCTTGCAAACTAAATGCACTCATGATACCTTTGTAAAGCGTAAAAAGAGTTTGCTTATCCCTAATTTCAATGTCCCGAAAAACATCATCCTTTGTGTCGAGAATTACACGTATTTTATAAATCACAGTTTTTTTATTTTGGGTTCAAATATAATTTTTTTCCTAATTCCAGCATAAACTTTGAAGCAGATTCGTGATTATTTTCTATTTCTCCTTCTAGAATTGCTTCTTTAATGGCATTTTTTATAATTCCAATTTCTTTACAAGGCTCTAAACCAAACGTTTCCATAATTTCCTCTCCTGAAATCGGCGGTTGAAAATTTCTTACCTTATCGCGTTCTTCAACTTCTTTTATTTTTTGTTCGACCAATGAGAAATTTTCCTTAAAACGTCTTTGTTTCTTTTCATTTTTAGTCGTAATATCTGCTTTACAGAGTGTTATCAAATCATCAAAATTTTCTCCTGCTTCAAACAAAAGTCGTCTCAATGCAGAATCCGTAACATTTTCATCGATTAACGAAATAGGACGCGAACTCAATTTAACAATTTTCTGTACATATTTCATCGGATTTCCCAATGGTAATTTTTGTCGTTTGAACAATTTAAAAACCATTTTAGATCCTACAAATTCATGCGAATGAAACGTCCAGCCTATTTTTTTATCGTATCTTTTCGTAGGAGCTTTTCCTATGTCATGAAGGAGCGCAGCCCATCTCAACCAAACATTTTCCGTATTTGGAGCAATGTTATCGACCACTTCCAACGTATGGTAAAAATTATCTTTATGCGTTTGCCCTTCGACTTCTTCGATTCCTTTTAGTGCAACCAATTCAGGCAAAATAAACTTCATCAGACCTACATTATCCAATAATTTTAATCCTACAGAAGGTTTCGGCGTCATCATGATTTTTTGGAATTCATCCATCACGCGTTCCTTTGAAACGATTTCTATTCTTTCAGCATTTCTCTCAATTGATTCAAAAGATTTTTCTTCAATTTCAAAATTTAATTGCGCTGCAAAACGGATCGCACGCATCATCCGTAAAGGATCATCCGAATAAGTCACGTCTGGCTCAAGTGGTGTCCGGATGATTTTATTTTCCAAATCTCTCACGCCTTCAAAAGGATCCATCAGTTCTCCGTAATTATTTGCATTCAATGAAACAGCAAGCGCATTAATGGTAAAGTCACGGCGTTTCTGATCATCTCTCAAAGTTCCTTCTTCCACAAAAGGTTTTCGGCTATCTTCAGAATAACTTTCTTTTCTGGCTCCTACAAATTCCAAATCGATTCCGTTCCATTTGAAATGTGCAGTTCCGAATCGTTTAAAAACCGTCAGTTTGGAAGGGTTATTTAGTTTCGAATGAACATTTTGAGCCAATTCAATTCCACTTCCGACGGTTACAAAATCGATATCTTTTTTAGAATCTCTTTTCAATAAAAAATCTCGCACAAAACCGCCCACCACATAGGTTTCCAAACCCAATTCAGTAGCTGACTGGCGGATGATTTCAAAAATTTTATGGGAAATGGCTTTTTCCGGATTCATTTTGCAAAATTATATGTTTTGCGTTACGAGTTTTGCGTTTTTTGTGTTTTTTTACTCACGAATCACTTTTACTTTTCCGTCTGAAGATAATTTGATAATAGACGATCCCGCAAATTTGGGTGTAAATGTTTCACATTCAGGGAAAATAAAATCTACTTCATTCTTAATTTTTTGCGAAATTTCTGCATACGAATTTGGCGTCGGTTCTCCGGAAATATTCGCAGAAGTGGAAATCAATGGAGCATTTAATTTGGAAATTAGTTTTTTACAAAATAAATCATTTGTCAATCGAATCCCAATCGTATTGTCTTCTGCAATCAATTCTCTTGGTAAATTTTTCGGATTGTCATAAATAATCGTAACCGGTTTTTCAGAAAAATCCAGGATGTCCCAAGCCAATTCCGGGACGTCAACAATTTGCTGCAAACGCTGATTGGAATCTACCAAAATAATTAGAGATTTAGAATCGGGGCGGTTTTTGATTTCGAAAATTCTTTTGATTGTTTCTACATTATTTGCACTACAACCTAAGCCAAATGTCGTGTCGGTCGGGTAAAGGAATGTAGAATTTTTAAGTTTATCTTGTTCTAACATTTTAAATATTTTTTGGAACCTGAGAATTTATATCTCGTCCGTTTAAAATTTCATTGTAATAATAAAGATATTTTTCAGTCATTTTTCTTGAATTGAAATTTTCGTTCGCGTACATATGACAAATCTCTGAATTAAATTTCTTTTCAATCACAGCTTGACTCAATTCATCTATAGAATCAGACAAAAAACCAACTTCTTCATTTATCAATTCAGGCAAAGAGCCTCTTTTGGTTCCAAAAACGGGACAGCCTGCGTACAAACTTTCAATGATCGCCAATCCAAAAGGTTCGTCCCAAAGAATTGGAAAAATCAATCCTTTAGATTCCTGCATTACTTTCATTTTGGTTTGATCATCAACCATTCCCAAAAATTCTAAATTTGTATGTAATAAATAATAAGGATTTCTTTTGAGCATACTCAATTTCCACCGATTTCCTCCTAAAACTTTTAGTTTTTGTTTTGCTTTCACTGCAATTTCTGCTGCTCCGGCAACATTTTTAACTTTCCAGGATGCTTTTCCTAAAAAATGGAAATAAGTTCTGTTTTTATTTAAATCTATTTTTTCATATTCTTCCCATAACAAGCCGTTGTGGACGAAGGCTTCAGCTCCATGTCTTCTTGCATGGTTTTCCGAAACAAAAACAGTATTTAGTGGCAAATTTTTACCTTTTCCAGGATTTCCATGCATCGTAATTAGATTCGGAGTATCAGAAATAAAATCAGGAACGAAATTGAAATGTATGAAATCAGTATCTTTTGGTATTAATCTTATTAAATCTACCTCTGGGTTATAAAATATAATTTCAGCAAAACTACAAGTTGACCCTTCAGGAACCATAAAAATAACTTGATGTCCTAATCGGGAAAGTTCATATGCCAAGCCCCAAATTACCCTCTCTGTTCCTCCATAATTTGAAGCGGGAATTTTGTTTCCTCTGTCTACAATAACGATTTTCAAATGCGCTTAAATTTGGACAAAGTTAAATCATAATTTCAACGTATTTTTACAAAGTATAAAACCGTATGTTAAAAATATTACATATTTCAGGAGCAAGAAGTTGGGGCGGAAACGAACAGCAACTAATTGATTTAGTAAATGAATTAAAAGGGCAAGACATTGAAAACCTTGTTTTTGGGGCGGATAATTCAACATTGGCAAAAGAATGTAAGAAAAACCAAATTCATTTTATTCCCGCAAAAAAAAATAAACTCAACAAATTTGTAAATTATAAGTACCTCAAACAAATTACTAAAGAACTAAAGCCCGACGTGCTTCATCTCCACACAAGCGATTCTCTCACAACTTTTGTCATTTCTGATTTAATATATAAAATTAAAATCCCTACAGTTTTTTCTAAAAAAGGAATGGGTCGGAGCAGCAGCATTCTGAGCAAGTTCAAATACAATTATAAAAATGTATCTGCAATAATCTGTGTTTCTGAAAAAGTAAAAAAAGAATTTTCAGAGATTTTAATGAAAAAAAACAGAAGTAAACTGAAGGTTATTTATGATGGAATTTCGATTCATAGAATGAAAACTGCCAATAATCTATTAATTAAAGATTCTGAATTTAAACTGATAAATATCGGAAATCATGTACGTGCAAAAGACCTGCCAACTTTGATCAAAATGATGAACGTATTGGTAAATGAATTAGGAGAAAAGCAAGTACAGCTAATTCAAATTGGTGAATTCAAAGATGAAATCACTGAGGAATTAAGGCAATTGATAATTGATTTCAAACTTGAAAACCACGTCAAACTTGCAGGATTTGTAGAAGATGCCTCAAGTTTTCTATCTCAGTTTGATTTGTTTGTGATGAGTTCAGAAAGAGAGGGATTTCCCCTGACAATTTATGAAGCATTTTACAAAAAGATTCCTGTTGTGAGCACAAAAGCGGGTGGAATTCCGGAAATAATTAAGGATAATAAAAATGGATTTTTAACTGAGGTCGGTGATTTTAAAAATCTTGCAATCAAAATTAAAGAATTGCTTCACGATAAAAATAAACAAGAATTATTTAAAGAATTAAACTACAATCTATTCATAAACAATTACAGTTCTCAGCAATGCGCTCTTAACACCAATAACCTTTACAAAAGTTTACTAAAATGAAAACCGCATTACTCATTTCTACATACAACTGGAAAGAAGCACTTGATTTGGTCTTGAAAAGTGTTTCAGCTCAGTCAAAACTACCTGATGAAATCATCATTGCTGATGATGGTTCGACGCAAGACACAGCTGAAACCATCAATCAATATCAATCAATTATTAATGTTCCAATCAAACACATTTGGCAGGAAGATTCAGGATTTAGAAAAGCTGAAATTTTAAATAAAAGCATTGCTAAAACCGATGCAGATTATATAATTCAGATTGATGGAGATTGCATTTTACATCCTAAATTTATAGAAGACCATGTAAAAAATGCAGCAAACGGAATTTATCTATATGGTTCCAGAGTCAACATTTTGCCTGAATATGTAAATGATGTTTTAAGTAACAAAATTTTTAAATTCAACATTTTCTCCAAAGAAATTAAAAATAAATCGCGCACACTTCATTTTTCTTTATTATCTGATTTTTACAAACCCCACAAAGGAATTTCAAAAAAATTCAGAGGATGTAATGTTTCGTATTGGCGAAAAGATTTTATCGAAATAAATGGATACAATGAAGACTTTGAAGGTTGGGGAAGAGAAGATTCTGATTTGGCAATCAGGCTGGGAAATAAAGGGATTCTAGCAAAGCGACTTCGCTATGCCGGAATAATTTATCACATTCATCATAAAATCAACTCTAAATATAATCTTGACAAGAATGATGATATACAACAGAAAACGATTGCAGAAAATGTAACTTGGAATAAAAACGGCATCAACAAATACCCCTGATCTATATTTAATCCTTATTTTTGCGCAAATCTTTAAAATGACTTTTGAAGTAAACCCTGATTTTAAACCTTACAAAAAAGAAATTCACGTTGCTTTTCAAAATTTTGAAAAAGCAGGAAATGATTTTATCATTGGGGAAAGAAACCACATCAAAATTTTTGAAATTGACGGATATAAAATCAATGTGAAGTCTTTCAAAATTCCCAATAAAATCAATCAGTTCATTTACAAACATTTTCGTAAATCCAAAGCGAAAAGGTCTTTTGAATATGCTACAATCCTTTTGGAAAAAGGAATTGGGACACCTACGCCGATTGCATTTATGGAAAATTTCAACGGTTTCGGACTTCAAAGTAGTTTTTATGCAAGCATCCATCAGGATTATGATCTGACTTTCCGGGAATTGGTAGAAATCAAAAATTTTCCGGACGAAGAAAACATTTTACGAAAGTTTACCCACTTTTGTTTTAAAATGCATGAAGCAGGAATTGAATTTAGAGATCATTCGCCCGGAAATACACTGATCAAGAATTTGGAAGATTATGATTATAAGTTTTATCTTGTGGATTTGAACCGGATGAATTTTCATCAAAATATGACCATTGAACTTCGAATGAAAAATCTTTCAAGGCTTACGCCCAAAAAGGAAATGGTCAAAATAATGGCGGAAGAATATGCTGAAATTTCAAATGAAAATCCTGAAAAACTATTTCATATTCTTTGGAATTTTACCGAAAACTTTCAGAAAAAGTACCATCGAAAGCTTAGAGCCAAACAAAAGATAAAATCTCTCTTTAAATAATTAAAAAATGAGAACTAACCTTTTCTTCCTCCTCATTATCTTTTCCATCACAAGTTTTGCGCAATTAAATCCCAAAACAAAATGGGGAGATGTTTCCCAAGCTGAGATCGATTATAAAGAAGTTTCATTTGAGAAAGATGCAGGCGCTGTAATTGTATATGAGGAAGGAAAAGCTGTTATTTCCGGCTCCATCCAAACGCATGTTTATAGAAGAATAAAAATTCTAAATGAAAGAGGAATTGAAGCTGCCAATCAACAATTAATCTACTATTCTCATAAAGCAATTGAGGATATTAAAAACATAAAGGCTCAGACGATCAATATAGAAAATGGAAAAACCATCACTTATCCCGTAGATAAAAATTCCATTTTTGATGTGACGGTAAACGAATATTACAACGCTAAAAAATTCACATTCCCTAATGTAAAAGTAGGTTCTATCATAGAATTTGAGTATATAATTACTGATCAAAATCTTTATTTGGTTGATGCATGGAGATTTCAACATGAGTATCCTTCGCTTTTCAGCCGATATGATATTAATAATGAAATGCGTTTAGATTACACTTCACTGATGATTGGTGAAAAAATTGTTCAATTCTCAAAAGGAAAAAAAGATCTAAGCAATTGGACCTTAATAAACGTTCCAAGTTATATTTCTTTGGGTTTTTTATATAATCCAAAAGACATGTCTGAGCGAATTGTATTTCAACTTCGTGGTTACATGAAAAGTCAGGGTTTTGACGGTTCTTCAAGCTCTTACCAAGATGTTTTATCCAATTGGAAAGAACTAAATGAAGAAATGTCCAACCATTTTAATTCAATCGTAAGCAATGCTGTTGGAAAAGAAATCGCTTCTTCCATTCCTTCCGGAAATAATGAACGAGAAACACTTACAAATGTTTACAATCATTTCAAACAAAATTATAAATGGAACAACTTTTACAGTATAGAAGCAAGACAAACCAATCGTGAAGTTCAAAAAAGCCGTGCAGGAAACTCCACTGATCTCAATCTTTTATTAAATTCTGTATTGAAAAGTAAAGACTTTAAGACAGATTTGGTATTATTAAGTACCCGCGATCATGGGAAAATAGTGACTTCCTATCCTTATTTAGGACAATTTAATTTGGTCATTAATCTCGTTACCTTAAGTGATGGATCTACACTATTACTTGACGCTTCCGACTTGACGTATGAAGTTGGCTATCCTCCTCTTAGAAATTTTAATCACTATGGATTAATTGTCGACCCGAAAAATGAGCGTTTCATTTCTTTACATCCACTGCTTTCCGAATACCATTCTACTCAGAATTATGTTTTTCGAGACGGAAAATATATGCTCACGCGAAATGAAAAACGCAATGGTTATTTCAAGGAAAAGTCCATTGATTTACCAAAAGGAATTGAAAAGTATAATCCTCAAACCAATGCCCTAGATCTCTTGACCACAGAGAAAAAAAGAGATTCAAAAAATGCCGATGAAAATAATTATGAGATGGAACGAATTATGTCCGAGACCGCTCCCATTAACAACTCATCTTTCATGGGCGTGGAAAATCCTTTGCTTCCAATCCTTTCCAGTTTTCAATTAAAAGAACCCACGCGTGAAAGAGCATTGGAATTTAATTTCCCTTTTTATTTCAAAACAGATGTGATAGTTGAAATTCCGGAAGGATACAAAGCTGAAATTCCGCAAGACTTTAATTCTCACAATAAAACCAAAGCCAATGATTTGGTTTATTTTCAAAGTGCCGAATTAAAAGACGGAAAAATAATCATGCATTACGAATTCTTACTACAAAAAGCGGTATATGATCAGAATTATCCCGAAATCAAATCCTTCTTCGAAAAATCAAATCAAGATGCCAGTAAGGCAGTATTATTGAAAAAGAATTAAACATCAGACACCATTAAATTACAACCTCGCACGTCCGAATGGTCAAATCTACCGAGAATTTCAAATGAATGATCTGGATGCATTTTTCCCAAATCATCAGTGGCGATAAAACTGCATGAATTCAAATTTGCCAAATCAATGACATTGATTCCGCCCGTTTTATCCGGATTCAAAATTGACAACGGGTCTTCCGTATCTCGAATTAAAACCTTGACCCAATTTGGCGTTTCAAATCGGGAATTCCCTTTTGAGTAAGCCTGGGAAAGCAACTCTGTCATTCCATATTCCGAATGAATTTCATCTAAACCAAAACCCTTTTTTAAAATTCGGTGCAATTCTTCCCGTGTGATTTCCTCTTTTCGTCCTTTCATTCCGCCCGTTTCCATCACGATTGTATTTTTTAAATTCAGTTGAAATTTCTCCAAGAAATCCAGCAACGCAAACGAAACGCCAATCAAAATTGCCTTTTTTCCGGATTTTTCATGTTGAATTAAATCTTTATATAATTCCTCGTGATTGTACAAATAAAAACCTCCACTACCCGATTCTGACAACCAAAATTCCACCATATCAATCAACGAAGAACCTTGCCGTTCCAAATAAGAAGGAAGCAAAGCAAAAATCGTATAGTCCAAAAAATTTCCATAAAAATGCTGAAAACTATATTTCAAACTTTCCCGATAAAAACTCAAATCACTCACAAAATGCTGACTGTTCTGGCTTCCGGTAGTTCCGGAACTGGTAAAAATCTTTTCCGGTTTTCCATTTCCGGAAATAATTTCATGGGATTTAAAAAATCGAATCGGTAGAAATGGAATCTTTTCTATGGAATGAATATTATTTGGATTTACATTTAAAAATTCTATAAAACTCCTATAAACCAAATTATTTTCTGCTTGAAATCGAAAAACGTTCAAAGCAATTTCTTCGAATTGATCGTTGTTTTGAATAGAAAAAATTTCTTCTTTGGAAATCATTTTACAAATTTACCAACTTGAAACCTGAAACCTGAAACTTTGAACAAAATTATTTTCCCAAAGCTTTATTGGCCTGATATAAATGATCTCCAATCAATTCATAGTTTTGAATCAATTCGGTATAATATAATGCGCTTCGTGCCGATAATTTTTCGGATTCAATGGCTTTGAGCAAAGCATCTTCGGCCTTGTCAAATTTTTTGTCGATTGATTTTTCAATCTGTCGGGCTTCCAAAAGATCCACTTTTCCTTGTGTCTCGTTCAGATTCTGAACCAAATTGGTCGTTGCCAGTGAAAGTGAATCCTGTAAATCCTGAAGCAATTCCCGTAATCTCGGTGTGATGAAACTATTATTTTTTCGTCTTTCTCTATGAATTGATGCAATTTTCAATGCCAAATCGCCTATATTTTCCAGATGATGACAGATTTCAATCAGTCGGTGAATGTTCAACGCGACTTCGCCGGACATTTCGAAATTATAAATTGAATTCAAATAATCTAGAATACTTTTTTCCAATTCATCACTTTCCTTTTCCAATGTAAAAATCCGCTTCCGTAATTCTTTCAGTTTTTCTTCATCACTCTCGGAAATCATTCTGCCCAGATTCGTAATGATTTGGCGCGTTATTCCCGCAAACTTTACAATTTCTCTATTGGCTTCATACACATACATCTTTGCCGTCGGACCAAAAGGTCTCGCAATTAATTTAAGCGAAGATTGATCTTTTGACTGATCTAAATATTTTGCTTCTGCCCAGTCCGCAATAGAATTGAGAAATGGAAGAATAAGCAAAGCCGAAACTATATTAAACAATGTATGAAACGAAACCAGTAAAATTTCACCGTCACTCGAAACATTTTCTTTCAACCAATTTAAGCTCACAGGAACCAAAAAGAAAAACAAAACAACGCCTGCTAGATTTAAAAAGAAATGAAACCATGCTACAATTTTAGATGCGCGATTCCCTACAATAGAAGCAATTAAAGCCGCAGATGTCGTCCCTATATTGGCTCCCAAAACCATCATCGCAGCGTGTTCAACATTCATCCCTTTTGAAACTAAAACGGCTGCAAGCACAATGAATGCACTGGACGAATGAAATAAAAATGTAATCAATATCCCAATGAGTACAAACAATAGAGAAGATGTATAGGTATTACTGCTCCCGTATTTTTGGATGTATTGGTTAAAAAATTCTTGGTTAGAGAAATCGGGGAAAAATTGATTTAAAAAATAAAATCCTACAAAAATCAAGGCAAGACCGATGAAGAAATTTGCCCATTCTTTTGCCTTTTGATTTCGGAAAAATAAAAAAGTAACCGCAACCGCAATCATCGGCAGCGCAAGTGATTCTATGTGCCAAACCGACCCTAAACCGATGATCAGCCATAACTTGATGACCGTTCCGATGTTGGCTCCAACGATAACCGAAAATGCCCGGCGCAAGTTGAGTAACCCTGCATTTACAAAGCTTAATGTCAACACACTCACAATAGAAGAAGATTGTAAAGCACCCGTGAATAAAGTTCCCGCAAAAGCACCCGAATAAGGATTTCGAGTCATTTTATTCAAAAACATTTGTAGTTGACCTCCCGCTGAACGTTGAACTCCTTCGCTCATCACTTTCATTCCATAAAGAAAAAGCGATACAGATCCGAGAACGTTTAAGATGAGCAGGACGGTAGACATTTTACTACTTTATTCAATTTGCAAAATTACTTCGTTCAATGTAAATTGAGTGTTAAGGATTCCTACAATTCTTTTGATAATGATTTGGCAGTTAAAAAATTAAATAAATAATCTTTCCGCTTCCCGAACGCTTTCCGGGCGTCCCACATCTACTAATTTTCCACCACTGTGATCAAATCCTAAAATCTTTTCATTTTTCATTAATTCCATATAAGTAGTCATAATGGAAAATTTACCGGAAGTCGGCATTCGTTCAAAAATTTCAGGTTCAATGATGTGAATTCCACTAAATGCCAATTCTCTTAATGAGTTTTCAGAAGCAATGATTTTTTCACCCGAATTCAGATTTTGCCAACCTTTTAGTTCCTTATTTTCCTCAAACAATAATTTACGGGAACTCTCCCTGTCCGAAACAGCAAGTGTAACCAAAGGTTTATTTTGTATATGAAACTGAAGGAATTCCGAAACATTCAAATCCGTCAAAATATCCACATTCATCACCAAAAAAGTTTCTTTCTCTAAAAATTTTCTGGCTTTCACCAATCCGCCGCCGGTTTCTAAAACTTCGTCCGATTCATCTGAAATATGAATCTTTACTCCGAAATTATTTTTTGAATCTAGAAAATCTTTGATTTGGTCAGCAAAATGATGAACATTTATCACAAATTCAGTAATTCCAAATGCTTTCAAATATTCGATATTTCTTTCCAACAAAGTTTTACCGTTGACCACAGCCAATGCTTTTGGATGGTTATCTGTAAAAGGTTTCAATCGAGTACCGAGACCTGCTGCGAATAGCATTGCTTTCATCTTCTAATAAATTTCGTTAATCCAATTTTTTGACTCCTGCTCAACATGGTTCACAACAACATCAACATTTGGAAATTTCTCCTGAATATGTTTTGCCATCGCGTCAGCCGAATAAACCGAACGATGTTGCCCACCCGTACAACCAAAATTGATTTCGAGATTTGCAAATCCGCGTGCTGAATAATCCTCAATTGAAATGTCAACCAACTGAAATGCAGCTTGTAAAAATGCTCCGATCTTCGTTTCCGTTTGTAGATAGTTTTTCACCGCTTCGTCTCTGCCAGTCTGGGTTTTGTATTCCTGAATTCGCCCTGGATTCAAAATTCCGCGACAATCAAAAACGAAGCCTCCTCCGTTTCCGGATTCGTCTTTTGGAATTCCTTTTTTGTATGAAAAACTTCTTACGTTAACAGTTAGCTTGTCGCTCATTGATAATTTTTTTTACTTTTTGAAGCGTTGAATCTTCAGTTAATTTAATTACTACTTTTTTTAACTCAGGATAATTCCCCAAAATAGAATATTCTTTTATTTTTTTCAGATTTTTCAATCCAAATTCTATGCTTTCTGTAAAATGTTTTTTTCCTTCACAAATCCCTCTGAATCCGTATGTTCCTAAAACCTGTAAAACTCTTTCCAGAACACATAAATCATAACCTTTTCTGAATTGAATTCCGTTTAAATCTTTTTGCGTTAAATCGATAAATTCTTTTACATAAATATCATAAAGTTCAACTTTACAGCTTTCAGGCAGATCGGTTTTTGCCTGCCATAAAATCGAAGCCAAATCATATTGCGCAGGACCTTTTAAACCACCCTGATAATCAATAAAATAAGGTTCGTTTTCATAAACCATAATGTTTCTGGTTTGGAAATCTCGGTAAACGAAATATTGTTCCGGAATTTGTTCAAAATCGTATGCAAAACGTTCAAAATCCTGAATTAATTTCCCTTGATTGAACTCAATTCCCAAAAGATTCAGGAAATAATTTTTAAATGAAAACAAATCGCGCAAAACCAATATATGATTGAATTTCGGATAACTAAAGCAGTTCGAATAATCCAATTCTGTCCCACCTAAAACTTGCATTTTAACCAATTGACGAATT
Source organism: uncultured Moheibacter sp. (assembly GCA_937875605.1). Classification (GTDB taxonomy): domain Bacteria; phylum Bacteroidota; class Bacteroidia; order Flavobacteriales; family Weeksellaceae; genus Moheibacter. The sequence continues at coordinate 3,610 of CALLXZ010000193.1, read as the reverse complement.
GATTTTTCATAAAGAAATTTGGATTCATTCGGATTTCCCAAAACGACATCCAGCAAAGTTTGATTTCCAAAATCTGATTGTACATACAAATTAAAATCATCAGAAACATGAAAAATTTTCGGAAGATTTTCAATCAATTTAGAAAAATGTTCCGTGAAATAAATGAAAGTTTTATTCTCTTCCACATTTTCACTTTCCGTCAAAACAAATGATTGATCAGAATAATTAAATCGGTAATATTTCCTTTCCGAACCGCCACCAGACAAAAGCTCCAGACTTTCAAACGCTTGCTCGCCGTAATGTAAATTCAGGAAATCTTGGATTTTTTCAGTCATCTGAAAACTTTCTCCAAAGTTAATGTTTTAAACGAAAAGACCTCACAGGTTTTGAAAACCTGTGAGGTCTGTAAACGATATTTAATATTGTTATTTATTCAATTTAACCTTCAAATTTTCCAACATCGCTTCCGTCATTTTTTCTAAATCAAATTCAGGTTTCCATCCCCAATCCTTTTGTGCTACAGAATCATCAATGCTAGCCGGCCAACTGTCGGCTATCGCCTGACGAAAATCAGGCTTATAAGAAATCTCGAAATCCGGAATCTGCTTTTGGATTTCGGCTGCGATTTCTTTCGGAGTAAAACTCAACGCATTTAAATTATAAGAAGTTCGGATGGTTAATTTATCAGCGTCAGCTTGCATCAATTCTATCGTTGCACGAATCGCATCATCCATGTACATCATAGGCAAAGCAGAATTTTCAGAAAGGAAACATTCATATTTTCCTTCTTCCAAAGCCTGATAATAAATATCAACTGCATAATCGGTAGTTCCTCCTCCCGGACGCGTTTTCCAACTGATCAAGCCCGGATAACGGATACTTCTTACATCCACTCCAAATTTTTCGTGGTAATAATTGCACCATAACTCACCTGCTCTTTTTGAAATTCCATAAACGGTAGTGGGTATAGCAAGCGCATTTTGTTCAGTTTGCTGTTTAGGCGTTTCCGGCCCAAATATCGCAATGCTGCTCGGCCAGTAAATTTGATTTATCTTTTTATCCTTTGCTAAATCCAAAAAAGTCAGCAACGATTCCATATTCAGATCCCAACCCTTTCTGGGATATTTTTCTGCGGTTGCGGAAAGCATGGCCGCTAAATGATAAACAATGGTTATTTTATTTTGCGAAACAACATCGGAAATCTGTGTTGCATCCATTACATCTAATTTTTCGTAATTAGGGTCATCTACTTTTTCCTTTTGCTGAATGTCGGTTGACAATACATTTTCAACTCCGTAAATTTCCCTTAATGCCGATGTTAGTTCAGATCCGATTTGTCCAAGTGCACCGGTTACCAAAATTTTGTGTGTCATGGTTTTATTTTGTGTATTTTGCCAAGCAAATATAGTATTTATGAGGTATTTTAAAACAGAAAAACATTTCGTTTTGTAACTTCACGCCAAATTTAAGGACTAATTGTCCGGAACAAATTAATTCAAAATGAAACACCCTTGTTTGGAAAATTTATTTTTTAACGAACAAAAAAGTATTTGGTGTGTTCCATCTGACAATTAATAAAAAAACAGAAACAGATGAAAAGATTATTATTTTTAAGTATTTCTCTAAGCGGAATCTTGGCATTTGCACAGCAGGATTTTCATGCAATAAAAGAGCAATATATGGACAAATCTGTCCGACCGCAAGACGATTTTTACAATTATGTAAATGGAAACTGGATGAAAAACACCGAAATTCCTTCCGATCGTGCGCGTTGGGGAAGTTTTGACGAACTTCGGGAAAATACCGATATCGTTTCCCTTGGAATTCTAAAAGGCCTTTTGAATAAAAATCATACAAAGGGAAGTGACGAACAGAAAATCAGTGATTTATATCAATCTTATATTGACTTTGATGCTCGAAATGAAGCCGGACTGAAACCTATTCAGCCTTATTTGGATAAAATTGATAAAATCAAAACGGTAAAAGATTTAGAAAAATACTTAACGGAAGTAACTCCGCTTGGAATGAATTCACTTTATGGTTTTTATGTGCATTCCCACATGAAAAACAGTTCGCAGAATGCTGTATATCTAAATGATGCTGATTTAGGAATGGGACGCGATTATTACCAAAAAGAGGATGAAAACAACCGTAAAACGCTTGATCAATATTCCGCTTACATTGATAAAATTTACAATTTTACAGGAGAAAAAACACGGGATCTGAAAGGCCCGAAATTGGTAGCATTTGAAAAAGAAATCGCTTCGCAATTATTTACGGTAGAACAATTACGGGATGACCGTTTGCAGTTCAATCCTTATTCAGTAAAGGATTTGAAGAAATTATCTAAAAATATTGATTTAAGTAAGTTTGTTACTGATTTAGGAATTAAATCCGACTCAGTTATCATTGGAGAAATCAATTATTTCAAAAATTTAGACAAAATCATTAACGAAAATAACATTGCGGTAATCAAACAATATTTGAAATTTCATTTAATTGATAGTTCTGCCGGATATTTAACCAAAGAATTGGACGAATTGAGTTTTGATTTTTATGGCAAACAATTAAAAGGTCAAAAAGAACAAAGATCTCTTGAGAAAAGAGGATTGGAATATGTAAATGGTTCGGCAGGAGAACTTTTGGGTAAGATTTATGTGAAAGATAATTTCCCACCAGAAGCCAAATCCAATGCCAAAGAGATGATTGATTATTTGTTTAAATCATTTGATGTGCATATTAAAAATTTAGAATGGATGTCGCCCGAAACCAAGGTCAAAGCGTTGGAAAAGTTGAATAAATTCACCGTAAAAATCGGTTATCCTGATAAATGGAGAGATTATTCTAAATTAGAAATTGTTCCGCACACACAAGAAGGAGCTTTGTACACCAACCGAATGAATGTCCGAAAATGGGGATATAATTATATGTTTAATAAAATCGGAAGGCCGGTTGACCGAAGTGAATGGGGAATGTCTCCTCAAACCGTAAATGCATATTTCAATCCTGCTAACAACGAAATCGTTTTCCCTGCGGCTATTTTGCAATATCCTTTTTATGATTATCGTGCAGATGCTGCTGTTAATTTCGGAGGAATTGGTGCGGTCATCGGACATGAAGTTTCGCATGGATTTGATGACAGCGGTGCACTTTATGACGGAGATGGAAACCTGAAAAATTGGTGGACAGAAACCGACTTTACAAAATTTAATGCTGCCGGAAAAGCTTTGTCCGATCAATACAGCAAATACGAACCAGTAACCGGAACTTTTGTAAACGGAGAATTTACGTTGGGTGAAAACATAGGTGATTTAGGAGGTTTGAATGTGGCGTATGATGCACTTTTGATGTATGTAAAAGACAAAGGAAATCCAGGAAAAATAGATGGATTGACACAGGAACAGCGATTTTTCATTTCTTGGGCTACGATTTGGAGAACTAAATCCACAGAAGCTGCTTTGATTAATCAAGTAAAAACAGATCCACATTCGCCGGGTTATTTTCGCGCGATTGGTCCATTGGAAAACATTGAAGGTTTTTACAAAGCATTTGATGTTAAAAAAGATGATAAAATGTATAAACCACAGGCTGAACGAATTCTAATTTGGTA
>CALLXZ010000192.1 GCA_937875605.1 uncultured Moheibacter sp. | reverse complement strand
TCGATCGAATAATCATCACCTGTTCCCAATCCTTCATTTCTGGAATGTCCATACGTCCAGGTAATTCCGTTATTGATAAATGTTCCATCACCATAAGTAGCAGAAATTTCTGTCGTTTCGAAATCTTCTGTTCCACAAAATTCGCCTGGTTCTTCAATTGCTTCAAATGTTACAGAAATCGTATGAGCTGCTTCTACATTTTCAAATGTATACGTCGCTACTACTCCAACTGATTCTCCATCAACTAAAACATCTGCAATTTCATATCCTGCATCTGCTGTGATCGTAAAAGTTTGGTCTTCTCCACATTCTACTACCACATTACCGCTTGGCGTAATCGTTCCGTTTGCTCCGGCTGTTGCTGTAATCGTGTTCTCACATGGTTCAGTATCGTTACAAGTCCATGTGATATTATCAATTGTCGTGTGACGGTTTGTTACAGTATTTCCGGTCAATTTAATTCTGACAACTACAGAATTCTCCGTATTTAATTCGTGAGTGAAAGTATAAACAGTAGGATTATCTCCAGATCCTGCCCCAAAAACAGGTGAAGTTGCTACCTGAACTCCGTCCACCAATAATTCCAACTGGCGATCATTTCCGCCTGTATACGCTTTTCTGTATTCAAATGAGAAAACACCAACTCCTGCGGGAATTGTCGCTTCCAAATAAGAATCTGAAGCTCTTCTCAATAAAATTCCTTGTCCTTCAATCGAATAATCAGCTGCAGGACTTCCTGCATTCAACGGGCTTTGGGCTTGCGCAAAAGACCAGGTAATTTCATTATTTGTATAGGTTCCTGCACCATAACCCGTACCTGATGGGATTTCTGTCAATCCTGTAAATCCTTCTTCAAAACAAAATTCGGAAGAGGCTTCTTGTTCAAATGTTGCGCTGATGGTATGGTTAGCTTCTACTTCTGTAAATGTATACGTCGCTACTGCTCCAACTGATTCTCCATCTACTAAAACATCTGCAATTTCATATCCTGCATTTGCAGTGATTGTGAAAGTTTGATCAGCTCCACAGTTTACTTCTACTTCACCGGTTGGCGTGATTGTTCCGTTGGCTCCGGCTGCGGCAGTTACAGAATAAGTTAATTCTTCAAAAACAGCTGTAAGTGTATGATCTGCTGAAACATTTGAAAAAATGTATGGATTTGTATTTCCTGCATTTTCGCCATCAACTACCCAATGACTGAATGTATAACAAACTGATGCTTCGGCAGTAAAAGTTGCGCTTTCTCCTTCTTCTACTTCAATTGTTCCTTCTGGCGAAATACTCCCTCCGGTTGGTTGCGTTACTGTAATTGAATAAACCGATGGTTCAACTGTATCTTTCTTGTATAATTTTAATTTTACTTGTCCGGCATTTCCATAAGCCGCAAAACGAGGTGAGCCATTGTTCCACTGAAAAATTCTATCCGTAGCCTGAACATTGGTCAATGTCCATAAACCCCCATCTACAGAATACGTCCATTTTTCACTATTTGTAGGTGTTTCATTAAAAAAACTGGCGTGATTACTGTTTCCTCTATAGGTTACATAACCTACAGAAGCATTATGAATCGTCATTTGGTCAGACTCAACTGCAATAGTAAACACATTATTTGCTGTAAATCCGGTTGAAATAGTCGTTCCCGGATTGGTTACCGGACTATGCACAATATAGGTATTATGACCGGATGCATTTGTTTGGTTCAGCATGATTCCATCATTGGTCGTGCCATCACCGACGATTAGGTATTCGCCTGCCGTCAGGTCAGCAACTGAAGTAATTTGCGTATAAGTGTCCTGAGCCGTCATTTTCGTCACGGCAAAGAGCATTAAACTAAAAAAAAGTAAAAATTTGATTTTCATCATTTAATAATATTTGATTATAATTAATTCTTGAATTTATCAGGATTTCATTTAAAATGTCTGCGAAACTAAATCATTGAACATACTTATGATGTAAACATAATGTTATGACTGAAGAAGAGATGTTTTAAGTCAGTATTTGGGTCATTTTAATTAGTGTGCAAAATTAAAACAAAAAGTCTATTTACCAACCACTTAAGAACTGATTTTAAACATAAAAACAAATTAACTGGAAACTTGATAGATAAATGATTAAAAAAACTTCATTAAATCATTTCCTCTTATTGAAAAAAGCAAGAATAATGGATGAAAATCAGAGAGTTTCTCTAAAATTCAAAAAAGCAAAAACCCTGCAAAAGAAATTCACAGGGTTTTCACATTGATAAAGAATTATGATGATAAAAAATTTACTTTTTGATGATCTTCTGAGTTAAAACTCCTCTCTCATCCTTAATTTGAGCCATATAAACACCGGAAGCTAAATCCGAAGTATTTATAGTAAAGTTGTTTTGTCCTTTGAAGCTTTTTAGAATTTGTCCGTTTAAATTATAAAGAACCAATTCGCAATTTCCCTTGGCATTTACTTTTACTGAATTTCTCCAAACTGTAGTTGAAATCACCGGTTCGTATTCCATTTCTTCGACCGACAAAGTACCAGTGAAAACTCTTACGTTATCTAAGCGAATCGTTCCACCAGATCCATAACCCGTTCCTCCTGTAGCGGCATACGCATTTGTTCCCGGCTCAAAAGATGAAACTACTTTTATGTAAAGTTGTTCAGCATTGGTTCCATTTGGCACTAAATAAGGTCCGCCGTATGCTCCGAAATTGGTCGAATTATTACTTTCTGTCGCAATCAAATCCCAGTCTGCACCATCTAAAGACGAATAAACCGAAAAATAGGTGGATGCAGTATTTGATCTGCGCATGTTAAAAATAAAACTCACTTCATCTACCGCTCCCGCAGTGGAAGTATAAAACAGAAAACCGGCTGTATCCGAATTCGTTCCCTGTGCAGGATAATCAGTGCTGTTATACGCCCAATTTCCCGTTGCTGTTCCGTCTTCAAGCTCTAATGTAACCGGATTGCAACCGGAAGAATAGCCCGCCGGAATATCATCTCCCGGATTATCCCACGGCTGAATTCCGCCTATCAGCGTTAACTCTCCCGTTCCTACAGATGGATTGGTCGTTTGATCGTTAAAATTCCATTCGGTAATGATCGTCGCTTGTGCATTTAACGTAAATACACATAAACTTCCTACTAATAATGAATAAATTTTTTTCATTGTACACATTTTATTAAATTAATTAAAAAACCAAAAACAAGAGCCGTCGATACAGCTCTTGTTTTATGATCTATTTTAGAGAATTATCGTTTGATAACTTTCATTGTTTTTACTTCTTTTTCTGTTACTACTTTCACAACATAAGTTGCAGTAGCTAACTGACTAAGGTTCAATTCTACTTTCTTGCTATTTACATTCTGAGTATAAACCAATTCTCCGGCTAAGGTAAACACAGCCACTTTTTGGATGGTTACATCATTTGAAATATGCAATACGTTTTTAA
>CALLXZ010000191.1 GCA_937875605.1 uncultured Moheibacter sp. | reverse complement strand
ATGTTGAATTCTTCCTGAAACTGATTGAAATTCATCACAACTTTTCCGGTCAAATCCTTCACGATGATTTTTAAATTATTCTTGCTGAAATTATCTGGTAGAAATGCAGAAAAATGTTCTTTTGCAGGATTGGGATACAATTTAATCCTGTTGTCGAGACTCATCATTTCGTTCGTTCCTAATGATGAATAATTAATGACAAAAGGCAAATCCTGCTCGGCTTCTGTGTTTGAATAACCCGGATCAATAATATTTGTCCAGTTCACACCATTGTCACTCGACTGTTGCGCAGACATTTCTGTGATGCTGTTTCTCGCTCCAGGAACCGTAACTGCCGGATAAAAGTGTGATCCACCTGCTTGTGTCTGAAATCTCAACGAATAATATCCTGCTTCCAGTTCAACGCCAGTTACCGGAATTGTAAATTTATAAATCTGCCTGCTCATAATCATATCCTCCCAAGTAGCTGATTCTTTCACAGAATTAAAGATTCTAAGTATTTGCGTGTTTTGACAAGACGAGATAGATTGTGGAAATATCACACTTTCTCCGCCCAAATGATCCCAAATAAAAACATTGGTAGAAGTAATCGGGCAATTTCCTACATAACTCGTTTTGTAAGCAAATAATTCTATGGAACTAATTTGCCATGATTCTCCATCGGGAATTCTGAAATCGTCTGACAATATATAATTCTGTCCTTGGTCTCCGGTGTAGCCTCCTGTATTATTGGTATCTGTCCCATCAGATTGCAACTCGCTAAATACGTATCCTGCCGGCGCTGCTGTTCCGTCTTCAGCTGTATTTCCGGTTGAAAGAGGTCCGTTGTTGTATTGCGCAAATAGTTGCACAAATAATCCTAAACTTAAAATTGTAAATGTTTTTTTCATACTATAATTTTTTAATTATTACGGTTCTTTAATTAATTTGAGTCAAAATTAAATTCATAAGTCATTTAGTTAAAATGAGTTTTTATGAACAGTAAGAATGAATTTGTCAACGGTAACGATGCAATTAATCCACATCTCATTTTGAAACCAATCAAACAACTATTACTTTTAACCAAAATTTAGAAATGAGTACAATCAATTGGCAAACTATAAAAGAATACGAAGACATCACATTCAAAAAGTCAGAAGGTGTAGGACGAATCGCCTTTAACCGTCCAGAAGTCAGAAATGCTTTCCGCCCGAAAACGGTTTTTGAGCTTTTGGATGCATTTACAATTGCGGAAGAAGACAGAAGCATCGGCGTGATTTTATTGACTGGAGAAGGTCCTTCGCCCAAAGACGGAGGTTGGGCATTTTGTTCAGGTGGTGACCAGCGTGTTCGAGGAAAATTCGGATATGAAGGCGAAGATAGGGTTGGTCGGTTGAATATTCTGGAAGTTCAGCGTTTGATTCGTTTTTCGACTAAAGTGGTAATTGCAGTTGTGAACGGCTGGGCAGTCGGAGGCGGGCATTCGCTTCATGTGGTTTGTGACATGACGATTGCGTCTAAAGAACATGCGATTTTCAAACAAACCGATGCCGATGTGGCGAGTTTTGATGGTGGATTTGGCTCTGCTTATCTTGCCAGACAAGTGGGGCAGAAACGAGCAAGGGAAATTTTCTTTTTGGGATTAAATTATTCGGCGCAGGAAGCATTCGATATGGGAATGGCAAATGCGATCGTTCCACGCGATGAACTGGAAGAATTCTCTT
>CALLXZ010000190.1 GCA_937875605.1 uncultured Moheibacter sp. | reverse complement strand
GCCAAACACCCACAAAATAAATTCCCCAGCGTTAATAAATTTGGTATTGTAAAAAGTTTCATTAAAATAAATTAAAAGCGAACTTCAAATTTCGAACTTCGCAAAACGAACCACGAAGATAACAAGTTTTCCAACGCAATAAAAAACCGGATTTTGTGTTTTAAAGAAAACATTCGATTTTTGCAAACCAATTGTCAACTTTGAAATTAAAAATAACATCCTTATTAGTCATAGTCGGAACACTGAGTTTTGCTCAGGTAACCCGTAAATATTCCAACGAATTTTTGAGCATTGGTGTAGATGCACGTGCATTTGCGATGGGAAATTCCGTAGTTGCAAATATCGGAGATGTCAATGCAGCCTACTGGAATCCTGCCGGTTTGACTGAAGTTCATTTCGGACCTCAGATTGCAGCGATGCATGCCGAATATTTTCAGGGAATTGCTAAATACGATTATCTCGCAGGAGCGATGCCGTTGGACAATAATGCTGTTGTAGCTTTGTCGCTCTATCGTTTTGGAGTGGATGATATTTTAAATACAACTCAATTAATCGATGCGCAGGGAAACATAGATTATGACCGCATCAGCAAATTCTCCACAGCAGATTACGCGCTCAAACTGAGTTATGCCGGATATTTTCTCGGAAATTCAGACATTGCCGTAGGTGCAAATGCTAAAATTGTTTATCGCCATATCGGAAAATTTGCCAGTTCGTTTGGTTTTGGGATTGACTTAGGATTGCGATATAAAACAGAAGATAATTTTTATTTCGGTTTGATGGCGCGTGACATCACTACCACGTTCAATGCGTGGAGCATAAACGAAGAAGAACTAAATACGATAACGGTAACAGAACCCGGAACGGGAAATCAACAAACCGTCAACGAACTTCCCGAAGAAACCATAGAGCTTACCCTTCCTAAATTACAATTCGGTGTCGCAAAAGATTTTAAAATTTCCGATAAATTTAATGTATTGGGTGAAATGGACTTGAACTTTCAATTTGCTCAGACCAACGACCTTATTTCCACTAGTGCTTTGAGTATTTCACCCTCGGCAGGATTCGAGGTCGGATATGACAACATGGTTTTTCTACGTGGCGGAGTTAACAACTTCCAGTTTGAAACGACATTTGAAGGAGAGAAAGAACTGACTTTTCAACCAAACATCGGAGTAGGATTT
>CALLXZ010000189.1 GCA_937875605.1 uncultured Moheibacter sp. | reverse complement strand
CCGCATTTCGGATTTGCCTGAAAATACCGTGAAGCCGGTGTTAGAGGAATTTCAGGCGGAACTCAACCGTAAGCTGAATGGAGGCGGAAATGGTGGTGAGGCATAGAAAACCTAAGTTTTTCCTGTATTAATTTCAGCCAGAATTTCTAAAAACCTAAAAATTTTTTCTTTTTCGGTCGGGAATTGTCATCGTAAAATTCAAGCATATAAACCAATGCACAACCCGCTATATACGCCCAGATATCATTCATATCAAATGTGGTTCCGATGACCGTCGAAGCAAATTTGTTGTCTTGGAGATTGAGTTTTTCTACGAGATTCATGGCTTGTGAAATTTCGATTAGAATGGCAAAAATCCCCACACCAATGATGGTTTTCTTTTTATCCCATGCAAAGAAAGTTTGGATGAAACAATAGATTAAAATCGCTACCAAAACATCACCAATCGAACCTCTGATGATTTTATTTTCTACAAATAAAGCAATCAGGATTTCTACAATCAGTAAACCCAAGAAAAGCAATGCATATTTTTTATCGAACCGGAGTTTCATGTATTTTCATTTTGTTATCTTCTATCGAAGAATTCATAGTTGGATAAAAGTACTAAAAAATCCTCTCACTTAGCGCAAGAGGACTCTAAGTACAAATTTAAGTTTGTTTTACGTTGGGATGTAATTTTGATAATGTGATCTATTCATACGGCGTTATGGAATAGACCATGGTTGACAAATCCATTTTTACATCATAATTTCCTACGAAACCACCACAATTTTCTGTCCACGCTTCGTCTTTTCTGCATTTTCTTTTAATAACACATAAAACTGTCCATTCTGAGATGAGGTTATTTCGGTAATCTGTGTATAATCATCATATCTGTACAGGAATTCACAAACCCTGTAATAAAAATAAATCCCAATAAATATTTTAATGATTTACTCTGTTAATTTTAAAAAAAATAACTTGGGTTTTGAACCAAATTAGGATTAGAATTTAAACGGAAAAAAAGTTAATTTCAATGGGAATTTTTCAAATTCGAAAATACATTTAAACTTCCTTTAGAAAGCGATTTTGAGAATTACATGTAAGGCGGAAAAATTTCATGGATGAAAGATCAGGAAGTTTAGTTGAAGCCTTGGGAAAATTGGATTTTTATTTTATAGAAATTCTAGTTTATGAGATTGACAAATAAGCTTAGTTTAAGTTTTTCAATTCTTTGATGATTTTCATGACTTTCTGAAGTGTCTGCTGAGGTGAAAGATTACCATTTTCTACTATCAGAGCATCATCTGCTTTTCTGAGTGGCGAAATTTCACGTGTCGAATCTATCAAATCACGTTCAGAGATATTTTTGAAAACCTCATCATAAGTCGCTGGATGTTCGGTTTTTAATAATTCTTCGTAACGACGCATTGCTCGCTCTTCTGCAGAAGCACTCAGGTAAATTTTCAAATCTGCATTTGGGAAAACGGTAGTGCCAATGTCACGTCCGTCCATCACAATTCCTTTCTTTTCACCCATTTTTCGCTGTAAATCCACAGCATAATTTCGTACTTCGGCAATTTTTGCAATTAAACTTACCTTAGATGAAACTTCCATTTGCCGGATTTTTTCTTCCACATTTTCTCCGTTCAGAAAGATTTCATTTTTACCGTTTTTAGTATTTAATTCAAAATGAATATCCATGAAATGAAGTTGAGGAACCAACTCGGATTCAATGATTTTTCCGTCTGAAAACATTCCGTTTTCTATGGCGTAAAGCGTGATAGCACGATACATTGCACCGCTGTCTATGTGGATATAACCCAGTTCTTTTGCTAAAAGTTTGGCAAGAGTACTTTTTCCTGTAGAAGAAAATCCGTCGATTGCGATGATGAGTTTGTCCATAAACACAAAGGTAGAAAATTGCATTTAGATGTGATAGAAAAAACAAAAAGGATAAAAGTGGATTTGGTATAGAATTGGCGGAATAGTTTTGCAGGTAAAACTTTTCAATATGAAAACACTTTATTTCTCTTTTTTGCTACTGAACTTTTGTTTTTTTCTTTCCTGTCAATCCAAAACGACCTTTGAAAATCCACGTACAGTTGAGGATTTTAAATTGGATTCTTATTTGGGAACTTGGTATGAAATTGCACGAACCGATAATCGTTTTGAAAAGGGATTGGAACAAGTCACAGCAAATTATACTTTGAACGAAGACGGTACGGTAAAGGTTTTGAATAAAGGATTCAGTCCTGAAAAAGACAAATGGAAACAAGCCGAAGGAAAGGCAAAATTCAGGGAAGAAAGGAGCGATGGAAAGTTGAAAGTTTCGTTTTTTGGTCCTTTTTATGCGGATTACAACATCATGGAATTGGATGAAAACTATCAATATGCGCTT
>CALLXZ010000188.1 GCA_937875605.1 uncultured Moheibacter sp. | reverse complement strand
TTTTGTTCCGATACGCGATTTAAGCCGAACATTGTTCCCATCATCAAAGATGTTGATATTTTGTATCATGAAGCTACTTTTTTAAGTGATTTGCAGGAAATGGCGGAATATACTGGACATTCTACCGCTCGCGAAGCAGCGACGATTGCCCGTGACGCAAATGCCGGAAAGTTAATTTTAGGACATTTTTCCAATCGCTATAAAGACCTAAATGTGATGTTGGATGAAGCGAAACCGATTTTTGAAAATACCATCCTTCCCGTTCAGTTAGGCGTTTATGCGCCTGAAGAAGATATAAAAATGGATATCGAATCCTGAACTCTGTTAAAACTACATTATTTATGAATACTAAATTTCAAGAAATATTCTCAAAAGTGCAGAATGCTGTTTTGCGCTATCCACTGGTTTTGTTGATGTCCATTATCATGATGGTTGCATCCAACGTTTTAATTGACAATAATTTCACAGTTGATTCCGAATTTATTTGGATCAAATTGGTCATCGTTTCCGGAATTGGAATTTCGTTGATGTTTGCTTTGAAAATCCTATCGCAAAGAATGCAGAAAGGAATTTGGCTTGAAATTACGGGTATTTTATTTCTCATTGGATTTTACTTTATTCTGCCTAAAAAAGAAGATAGTTTTACCGAATTTTACTTTTATTTATTGGTTCCGGTTTATGTGATGTCGCATTTATTGGTTTCATTTGCTGCCTTTGCTAAAAGAGAATATTCCGAACGACATTTCTGGCAATACAACAAAAGTTTATTTGTGAATTTCTTCCTGACGCTCGTTTTCACGGGAGTTCTTACAGGAGGAGTTTTATTGGCCTATCTCGCTGTCGATAATCTTTTTAACGTGGGTTTTGATGATGATTTATATGGAAGAATTTTCGTTTCTCTACTTATTTTTGGCAGCACCGTAATCTTTTTACTTTTCAACGAAACGGGACTTGATTTTCTGGAAAAAGAAGACAATTATCCGGTTGTTTTAAAGTTTTTCACGCAATATGTACTCATTCCGTTGCTGTTTATTTATGCCGTGATTTTGTATTTTTATTCGGGAAAAATCCTGTTGAATTGGGAACTTCCGAGAGGTTGGGTTTCTTATTTGGTTTTGGCTTATTCACTCGTTGGAATTCTCGCTTTGCTTCTTGTTCATCCGCTAAAGGAAATCCATGCTAAATC
>CALLXZ010000187.1 GCA_937875605.1 uncultured Moheibacter sp. | reverse complement strand
AATGTAATTATTATAATTCTCCTGCAAATCAACTGATTTTTAAATTCAATTCTATTTCTTGGTATATAATCCTATTGCAACCATAAATTCAGAAAGTGATTCAAATGATTTACCTTCAAAATTGATAGTGAAGTTTTCAATCTTTACAATTAATTCTGATTTATTATTATCCAATTCAAACCCATTCCGTTCCAAAGCATGTTTTGTCCAGTAAGCCAATTCACTTCCATCACTTATCAAATTTACTTTCCGGCTTTTAGGGTGCTGAAATTGAAAATTCCCCTCCTGATAATCAAACCTGATTTTTTCTTGTGACAATTTCTCAAAAATCCTTTGTTCGTACGCAATTTGCTCCGGAAATCCGGCATAAAACCGACCTTCATCCAGCCACCAAAGCTGAGAAGCATTTTGCAAAACCAATTCGATTTGGTGCGAAGCCACGATAAACGTCTTGGAAGTTTCTTTCGAAAGTTTATAAATCAACTCAAAAATTTTAAACTGATTTTCGATGTCCAGATGTGAAGTTGGTTCATCCATGATGACCAATTCGGTATCTTGTGCCAACGCTCTTGCGATCATCACCATTTGCAATTGTCCATCGCTTAACTGCGTCGCAAATTTATTTTTTAAATGTTCAATTCTAACTAATTGCAAAGCATTTTCAATTCGCTCTACATCCAATTCGCTCCTTTTCGAAAAACCATTATGATACGGAAGTCGTCCCAAAGCAACCAAATCAAAAACCGTAATAGCCGGAATTTGGTTCAACCTAGAAAATACAACCGAAATTTCTTTCGCTCTTTTTTTCAATTCCCAATTTTGAATATTTTCCGATTGGATTTCAATTTTTCCATTCATCGGATTCTGTAAACCCAAAATCGAATGAATCAATGTTGTTTTTCCCGATCCGTTTTTTCCCGTCAATCCGACCAATTCACCTTGATGAACACTCGCATTGATCCCTGAACAAATGGGTTGGGAATATCCAACGGATAATTCTTTTAGATGAAGAATTTCTTTATTCATTCCAATTGTATTGTTTACGGTTCAGAAGAATACTCATCACAATCGGCGCTCCAATCAATGACGTAATAATATTAATCGGCAAACTACCGTTTGGAAAAATCTGAGCTATCCATGAAAACAATAACATCGAGAAAATTCCGGTCAATATCACCAATGTATATAGTTGACCAATTGCCGTTCGTTTAAATAAAATCCTGCAAATATGGGGAATTGCTAAACCGATGAATGCTACAGGACCGACAAAAGCGGTTGCAGAAGCAGTTAAAACAGCCGATGAAATCAAAATTAACCATCGAACATTGTAAATATTAATTCCCATCGTATGCGCATAACTCTCTCCTAAACGCATACCCGAAATTCCTTTCAGCGTAAAAAGTGAAATAAAAATTCCTAGCAAAACCATAAAACTGAAAACACCGATCTGTGTCCAGGAAAGTCCCGACATCGAACCAAATGTCCAGATCAGAAAGGTTTTAATTTTTTCAGAAGGTGCAAAAAATTGTAAAATCCCAATGATTGCTGAAGCCAAACCCGCCACCATCATCCCGACAATAATGAGTCCGGAAGTGGAATTGATTCGCAAAGAAAAGAACACAATGATAATCAATCCTGACATCGCTCCAAAAAACGACGCCAGACAAAGCAACCAAGGATTATTCAACATAGAAGTCAATCCCAAAGTAGCAGAAAGAAAAATGACAATTCCAACTCCCAATCCGGAAGCTGACGTAATTCCCAAAACCGAAGGATCTGCCAAAGGATTTCGAAATAATTCCTGTAATAACAAACCGCTTACTGGCAAAGCAATTCCTGCTAAAAGTGCCGCAATTGTTTTAGGAAGTCGATAATCCAAAACTAATTTATTCGCAACTTCATTTTGAAAAACATCCAAAATAGAAACATCAGCATTGCCAATTTGAAGATTCAGAAAAAACATTCCTAAAATCAAAAACAGTAAAACACTTATAATCAAAGAATATTTCAAGTTTCTTTTGTTTACCGCAAATATAGGAATCGACTTTCTAATTTATTTTATTATCTTTCCCTATCTAAAAAATTCTTCTCCTTTTAAACTGTTAATTTTAAAGCAAAGAATTATTTGTGACTGACCATCCTTTACCTTTGTTGAAAATAAAAATTTTATTGGTTTAATTTTTACTCAAAGTTGTCACTTGAAATTCAATTATAAAAAAATTCTGAAATACACGCTGAATACGCTTCTGATCCTGATTACAATCGTGATCCTTTTGATTTTAAGCTTACAGATTCCGGCCGTTCAAAATTTTGTCAAAGATAAATTAGTCAATTATCTGGAAAATAAAATTCAGACAAAAGTCAGTCTGGAAAAAGTTTACATCGGTTTCCCCAACAGTTTGGTGATGAAAAACCTATACCTGCAAGGTCAGGAAGTCGATACGCTTTTATATGTAAGGCATTTTGATGTGGGGCTGGATATGCTCCAATTATTAAATAACAAAGTGGATTTGACTTCCATCGATTTGGAAGGAATTCGTGCCAATGTCGTTCGGAATCAGGACGGAACTTTCAATTTTGATTATATAATTGATGCTTTTGCAACGAAGGACGAAGAAGAAAGCGAATCCAAACCTTTTATCATTTCGCTTGATAAAATTAAACTTCGTGATATCGGAATTTCATTTAATGACAAACAAGCAGCCAATGATTTAACGGTTTATTTCAATGAATTGGATACGCGAGTCCAGAAATTTGATTTGGATAATAATGATTTTGCCATCGGAAAAATTGCTTTGGACGGACTCAAACTCAAATTAAAACAAGATATCGTCAAAGAAGTTTCGGAAACAGTAGAAGAACAAGTCGATTCTTTAAGTCAGCAAAAACCACTTAAATTGAAATTGGACGAAATCAAATTAACGAATTTCGACATTGATTACGGCGATGAAAATACACAGATGTTTGCTAAATTAGTATTCAAAGAATTTCAAACCAACATTGAAAAAATTGATCTGGAAAAGAATGCTTATGCAGTCGATGCCGTTAAATTGGATGGACTTCAATTGAAATTTGATCAGAAATTAATCGAAAAAATCAATTCGGAAGAAGATGAAAAAGAACCGGAAACCAACTCCGCTTCTCCTCCACTCCAATTGAATTTAAACAAAATCAATCTTTCCGATTTGAACATTGATTACGGAGATGAAAATTCAAAAACCTATGGAAAATTGGTTTTAGATGAATTGAATGTCAAAATCAACAAATTGGATTTAGCTCAAAATCAATTTGATATAGAAAAAATCGAATTGAAAAAGACTGATTTGGAAGCCAATTTATATTTGAATTCAAATTCTTCTTCTAATTCTGATTCGCAAGAATCTTCTAACCCTTTGAATATTCTTTTGGGAGAATTAATTTTAGATGATGTGAAAGTTCGTTATCACAATAACGCCGAAGTTCCGACCCGACAAGGAATGGATTTTAATCATTTGAATTTCTCAAAACTCAATTTGGAATTGGAAGATTTCGAAATGAAAAACGGAACCTTTGCCGGAATCATCGAAAG
>CALLXZ010000186.1 GCA_937875605.1 uncultured Moheibacter sp. | reverse complement strand
GAAGTCTTCCGATACGTGACTTTATCATCTACAAATTTTTCATTTGATTTATCAATTTCGGCTACGAGCATGGTTTTATTTCCTTCCAGCATGATGTCGAAATAATAAAAATAATTCTGAAGAACGGGAAGCATCTGGCTGAAATTGGGATGGGTTCGAAAGTTAGGGCGCAACATTTTAAAGGATTCCACCGCCCTATCACAGATTTCTTCTGCTCTTTCAAAATTTTCCAATGCTTTTTGATAACGTTCTTCGTTAAAAAGTAAAATTCCTTTTACAAAATTTACCGTCACATCAATCTGTTTGTACATGATGCGAAAGGGTAGCGCTTCTTCCGGAGAAAGACCGGATTCCAATATGCGCATGGCGTTGGAAGACCGTATCAATGCTTGTTCCGCTTGGTAAACATCTTGCGTGTTTAAGGTTTGGATGCATTGCTGATAATCCCAATTGAGTTGTTGAATGGCATTATTCAACTGATTTTGAGGGTTATTTTGATTCCAATTTTGGTTTTGATTTTCGAGGTATTCTTTTGATTTGTTTATAAAAGAATTGAATAGATCATTGAATTCCATTTTAGTAGATTTTGAAGAATTTAGGTTAAATATAATCAAAATCAGTTGAAATTTATGTCCTGAAAATTGCTGTTTAATTGTTTAGTAAATAATTAGGACAAATTTAATTTAACTTAAGAATTGACATTCAATAAACATCGAATTACCTTCTGAAAAACTGAAAGCATACTTAGCAACTCCATCCATCGTCGTATTTTGGTTGAACCAAATACAGGGATAAATTTAATTTTTCTTAAAGATAATTTTTAAATTATCCTTTAGCAATGGCAAAAACAGTCCCGATGGGATCTTCGATCATTGCATACACCATATTTCCTTCTTTGTCATGGTATTCTTTTATGATTTTCCCTCCCAATTGTACCGCTTTTTCAGCTGTTTTTCCAGCATTTTCCACCGAAATGTACATCATCCACTGACGAGGAATCCCTATGTTACCTCCACGATGATTGCAGATGCCGCCGACTACCGTTCCTTCTGCCGTTTTCATCACGTAATCTTCATACTGTTCTTCACCGTCTTTCATGGGAATTCCTTCCGAAGTCCAATTAAAAACCTGTTGGTAAAATTCTCTCATTTCGTCTGCATGCTCTGATGTATAATCGTGCCATGCGATGGTTCCCAATACGGGTTTTGATGATTCCATTTCGTATTTAATTTTCTATGATTTCTTTCAATTTATTTAAGGCTTTCGGCCAAGCTTGGTCAAAATAATCAGCATATTCTTCGTTTGTATCAACGTCTACTTTTACCGTCGTTACCCCATTATTTTCTTCAAATGAATAGTTTTCCAGCGCATTTGCCCAATCTTCCACTTGCGGTCCGCTGGTGATCTCATTTTCGCCATCTAAAATCCCGATATGACGAATGGAAATATATTGATCGGGAATGTTTTCGACAATTTCAGCTACCATTCCTTCTTTTTTTCCTTCTTCCGAAATCCCGATAAAATGGATTTTATCGCCTTTATTCCAGCCGCCTTCAAAATCAGAAGTCGGATTGAATTCGGCTGTCCATTTTTTATAGGTTTCTTTCCCAATCATGGTTCCATACACTTTTGAAACGGGCGCTTTGATGTCGATTTTATAATTTAATTTTTTCATTGGATTGAATTTTAAAGATAAATTTTGTTTGAATTAGGATTCAGTTGGAAATTTAGACATATCCATAAAGAAAATTTCCCAGGTATGTCCGTCAAAATCTTCCAAAGTTCGTTGCTGCATAAATCCGTAATCTCTGATTTCTTCCGGTTCAGAACCGCCTGCCTGAAGCCCGGATTCCATCATTTTATTCATTTCTTCTACACTGTCTACCGACAATGCAAAAAGTCCTGCGATGTTTGATTTTGTATCGGCAATCGGTTTTTTGGTAAAAGATGAAAATTTTTCATGTGACAAAAGCATCACAAAAATACTATCACTCCAAACCATGCATTTTCCGGTTTCATCCGAAAACTGAGGATTGTTTTCAAAGCCTAATGCCGTATAAAAATCCATTGATCTTTGAATGTCTTCTACTGCTAAATTGATGAATATTTGTTTCATTTTTATCTATTTTTAATTAATTTAATCAGTTATTAATGGGTGTTAAATAAGAAATCAATTTTTTAATTTTCCCGTTCTCGAATTCAAATACATCACAAAACGACAGAAGAATGGGATCTTGATTTTTAGGTTTAGCAACTACCGTTCCTTCTGCAATCACGACATTGTTTTCTTCGGTCATTCGGCTCAGCGTAATTTCCGGTTTTCCTTCAAAATCTTCATTTTCAATTTCTGCATCAAATGCCTCTTTTCCTTTTAGCGAGTGATGTCCGTGGATGATCCATTCCACATCATCCGTCAAACAAGAAAGTATATTTTTGTGGTCATGTTCCTGAAAGGATTTCATGTAAAATTCAACCATACCTTTGGGGTTTTCTTTGTTCATTTTAAGAAAGAGTCTCCACATATTTTTTAAAATTATCCAATATTGCCTGCCATCCTTCTTTTTGCATTTCCAGCGGATTTTGATTTTCTGCTTCGAATTCAGTTACCACTTTTGTTTTTTCGTCTTCTTCGCAGAAAGTAGTGATGACTTTTCGTCCGTCTAAAAGCGTATATTCCAATTTTTCATGAGGAATAATTTCATCATAAATCGCTTCCAAATCAAACCCAAAACTTCCATCTTTGGCTTCCATTCGGGCTTTGTATTTTCCACCGGGTTGTAAATCGGTTTCAGCACTCGGACAGTGCCAATCATCGGATGCAAAATTCCAATTAACTATATGTTGAGGGCTGTTATAAGCTTCCCAAAATTTTGAAGATTTAGCGTCTATGATCGTTTCAATTTTAATTTTTTCCATATTTCTTTTCTAAAAACTGAATGGTTTCTTTCA
>CALLXZ010000185.1 GCA_937875605.1 uncultured Moheibacter sp. | reverse complement strand
TGAAAACATTTGGGAAAATATATGATGCGGAACAAAATGCAGTAGTAGATTATGATATAGATGGTTTTGATTCGTACAGAACTTTTAATATGAGCGCAAGTATTTCTACGAATTTATACGGAACCTATCTCGCTCCGGCAGATAAAGATGTGGCAATAAAAGGAATTCGTCATGTCATTTCACCGACTGTGGGTGTGGGATATCGACCGGATTTCTCTTCAGAAGAGTGGAATTATTATGATTATTACCGTGGAGCAGATGGTCGGAAAGTTTTGTATTCCAGATTTGCCGGAGGAATTTTCGGGGCGCCATCCCAAGGGCAAAATGCTAATTTAAACTTCGGACTTCGAAATAATCTGGAAATGAAAGTTCGTTCCAAAACAGACTCAACCGGTTTTTCCAAAATCAAAATATTTGAATATTTAGACATTAATACCTCGTATAATATAGCTGCTGAGGAATTCAACTGGTCTGACATTACCGTTTCCGGTATGACACGTTTATTTGATCAAAAATTAAATTTACAGTACCGCGCTAGTTTTGATCCATATAAAATTGTGTTTGAAGATGGTCAGGAAGTGGGAACGCCTATTAATGAATTTGGCGCGTTCCGACTGAGCAGCTACAGCATTAATTTTGGGTATAACTTTGACAATAAGACATTTGGCGGCGGAACGATTGATGATAAAAAATACAGCAAACGAGGAGAAGTCCGGAATGAGAATTTCTATTTTGATGATTACGATTATGCTCATTTTTCCATTCCTTGGAAATTGGGCTTAAATTTTACACATAATTACAACCGTGGTGATAATAGAATTGGTGAGCATACAACGGTTTTAGCGCTAAATGCTTCTGTTTCGCCTTCGCCTTACTGGAGTTTAAGCACTTCCACTTCGTATGATTTCCGTTCCAAAGAGTTTTCACAAGCTCGGATTTCCTTTAACCGTGATTTGAGAAGCTTCAATATTTCCTTTTCCTGGGTGCCATTCGGGCGTTACAAAACTTGGGATTTCTTCATCGGTATAAAAGCCAATATCCTGAAAGATGCCGTGAAATACGATCAAAATGCTTCTACTCAGTTGCGAAATGCGAATTTCTAACGTTAATCATCCGATTTAATTTTTGCTTCCTTACTTGCTTGAATTCTTAATTCTGAACAATTCATTGATTTTAAAGATTCCGGCTTCTTTTGTTTCATCGGTAATTTGAGCCATTTTCATTTCCGGAACGATTTGAGCATCGTATTTAAAACTCTTTGAAAATTGAATGTTTTGTGCGAAAGAGTTGAAAAAAATAAATAGTAAGATAACTAAAAATAGGTTTTTATCATATTAGGAAATAATTATAAATCAAAATTCATTTCGACAGATTTAGAATTCTTTCATAAAACAAAAAAAGAGCTGCCATACAGCAGCTCTTTCAATTAGAATAAGATGATTTCTTATTATTTCTTTAGAACCTTAACGGTTTTAGATCCTTTTTCAGTTGATACTTTTAAGATATAAACTCCTGAATCCAAACCTGACAAATCCAATTCCGCTTGATTTGAATCAAGATTTTTTGTCCAAACCTTAACACCTGAAAGCGTATAAATTTCAATTTTCGTTACTTTCGAACTGTTTTTCAAAGTAAGAATGTTTTTTACAGGATTCGGGTAATACGTAAAGTTTTCAAAAGCATGAGAATCCATTCCCAACAATTCTGTTTCAACTCTCAACGCATCACTTTCACATCCGTCGATCGTTTGAGTTACGTAATAAAGCGTAGCATCTTCTAACAAAGTTGTATTTGGAAGAACGATGGTCAAAGCTTCATCTTGGTACCAAGTCAATTCTCCTGTATATTCCAATGAATCTTCCAGATCAGCCAAAGTATCACCTGCTACGAATTCAAAATTTCCAATCGCAACTGGCGCCGGAGTTGTACATGGTTCTTCGTCACACGTCCAAGAAATATTGTCAATTGTCGCATGACGATTTGTTGTAGTCTCCCCTGTCAATTTAATTCTAACAACCGTTGAACTAGTGGTATTCAATGTATGTGAGAACGTATAAACCGTTGGATCATCTCCCGAACCTGCGCCAAATACCGGTGTAGTTGCCACTTGTGTTCCGTTTACTAATAATTCCAATTGTCTTTCATTTCCACCTGTGTAAGCTTTTCTGTATTCAAACGAGAAAGTAACAACTCCGGCAGGAATTGTCGCTTCCAAATAAGAATCCGATGCTCTTCTTAGTAAAATCCCCTGTCCTTCAATTGAATAATCAGAAGCATCACTTCCGGCTTCCAATGGACTTTGTCCGTGGAAAGACCAAGTAATCCCGTTATTTGTATAGGTTC
>CALLXZ010000184.1 GCA_937875605.1 uncultured Moheibacter sp. | reverse complement strand
AGATAGGATTGTTTCAGATTTGTATTCTAAATCTTTAACAATTATCATATGAAAAATCTTTACTTATCGTTACTCGTAATCTTTTTGGGATCCTATTTACAAGCGCAAGATCCTTCTATCATTTGGCAAAAAACAATCGGTGGAAACACGATGGATGTTGTTTATTCTTTACAACAAACTTCAGATGGTGGTTATATTTTAGGCGGATATTCTAATTCAAATGCTTCAGGTGAAAAATCGGAGAATAGCAGAGGAGGAATTGATGCTTGGATTGTAAAAATGGATGCTTCGGGAAATTTAATGTGGGATAAAACTTACGGTGGAAGCGGTGATGATTTTTTGACCAGTATAAAGGAAACTTTAGATGGCGGATTTATTGTAGGAATGGGTTCTAATTCAAATATTTCAGGAGACAAATCTGAAAATTCGAGAGGAGGAACAGATTTCTGGATTTTGAAATTAAACGCTGCTGGAGAATTAGATTGGCAGAAAACCTATGGTGGTGCGCAGCCTGAATTTGATACCAATATTTTTCCAACCGTAGATGGTGGCTATTTTGTGACAGGATATTCTGATTCGGATATTTCGGGTGATAAAACGGTGCCTTCCAAGGGGCAGAGAGATTATTGGGTTTTAAAATTAAACAATTCAGGAGAAATTAATTGGCAAAAAGCAGTCGGTGGAAATACGGTAGACCGATTGATTGTAAGTATGCAGACGGAAGATGGTGGTTATATTTTAGGAGGACATTCTGATTCCAATATTTCAGGTGATAAATCAGAAAATAATAGAGGCTTATTTGATAATTGGTTAGTGAAATTATCGGGAGATGGAACCATCGAATGGAACAAAACCTATGGAGGAAATGATAACGATCTTGTACGCGACATTATACAGATAGAGGACGGATTTATGGTGGGTGGTTATTCTCATTCCGGTATTTCGGGTGATAAAACGGGTGAACTGCGAGGTGTAATTGACTATTGGGTTTATAAAATCAATAATGATGGAAACATGGTCTGGCAAAAAACCATAGGAGGAAATCAAACCGATTATTTAAGAACAATTCGTCGAAAATCCGACGGAAATTATTTAGTGACGGGTTATTCTAATTCCAATGTTTCGGGAGAAAAAACGGAAAATTCAAACGGAGGATATGATATGTGGTTCTTATTATTGGATCCAAACGGTGAAATTTTAGGTCAAAATACCATTGGCGGAGCAGCCGATGAGTCGGCCGGATATTCCGTTATATTAGACGATGGTTATCTTTTTGCCGTAGCTTCCGAATCCAATCAGTCGGGCGACAAATCAGAAAATTCGAGAGGAGAAGAAGATTATTGGATTTTCAAAACAAATTTTGGTTTATTGGGATTGGATGATTTGCAGGAGCAATCCACTATTTTGATTTATCCAAATCCGATTAAGGATCAGTTTACAATTGATTTAGGAAAAGTAGAATCCAAAATTCAGATAAAAATTACGGATAGTACAGGAAAATTAGTTTACAAGCAAAATTATTCCAATACTCAAAAAGTACCGATTGTATTTAATGTTTCGACAGGTATTTATTTTCTATCGGTTCAATTGGAAAATAATAAAACCATTACCAAAAAATTAATCAAGTTATAATTTAAGTGTTATAAAGAATCTGATTGTTTATTAAATTAATAATCAGATTCTTTATTTAATAAACAACGTAAGGATTGTATTTGATCAATTCAGGTTTTCCAAATTCGAAATCCATCAGATCATAATCTTTATTGTCAAAAGTGTTAGTTTGGAAAATATTATTTCCGCTACCCGGAATGGTATTGTACCATGCAATGGATAATTGGAAGTTGCTGAAAATCAAATAATCATTGGTAAACATGATGCCTAATCCGATTTTTGCATACATTTTCCCATTGGTCAGATTTTCCCCTTCGTTACTGATCAATCCTAAAGAAGAATTCAAAAAAGGAGAAAACCGGAAACCCAAAAATTCATAAGGCGAATAGGATTGAACTTGAATTTCAGTTAACCATTTATTCGTTCCAATCACATCACGGCTGTAAAACCCGGATATGCCGGAAGGGTCATTTTCATTTAATGTCAAACGGTCTCCGCGCGAATTTACACGGTTATTTCCAACGATAAGTTGAGTCGAAATAAAATTCCGGAATTTCCATCTGCCCCACGACATCAATCTTGTGTAATAGTTTGTACTAAGCGAAAACACCGATTGTTCTGTTTTATTATCTTTTACTAAAAACCCGCCATAATGT
>CALLXZ010000183.1 GCA_937875605.1 uncultured Moheibacter sp. | reverse complement strand
GGAATTCTCGACTTGGAAGAAGGAAAAACCTATGATGTACGCATAGAAGTAAAAGATTATGCGGGCAATAAAAAAGAATCCAAATTCAAAATCACTGGAAAAACACCTCCTGCCGAAAAAACGATAGACGCAAACTCAATTGTTTTTAATTGGGATAAAGAAAATTATTTCAAAAAAGACGGATTGGAAATTTCATTACCAAAAGGTGTGATCTATGAAGATTTAGAATTTCAATATAAAAAAGCGGAAAATGGAAAATATTGGGTGCATGACTGGAACACGCCGGTTCATAAATATTATACCATCGCAATTGAGCCGGAAGGTATTCCCACAGCACAATTGGACAAAGCCATCTTGATTTTGGAATACCAAAAAGGTGGCGCTTGGAAAAAAGAATTTATCACGGCCGAATACAAAAACGGCAAGGTGGTAGGCGAAACGAGAGACTTCGGTGTATTTTCGGTAGGAATCGATAATACGAAACCATCAATAAATCCCGTTAATATCAAAGAAAATAGTACATTTACGGGCTCCAAAGGAGTAATTCGTTTTACGATAAGCGACAGCCAGACGGGAATCGAAGGATTTTCTGCCTACATAGATGGAAAATGGATTTTGACCAATTATGATCAAAAATCAAAATCCTTAACGATCGACTTAAATAAAGAAGGAATTACCAACGGAAAACATCAATTAGAATTAAAAGTTTGGGATGAAAAAAACAACACCGCAACCTACACAGCAAATTTTACTAAGAATTAATTTTCTTTTACTATTCTTATTTTTTGCAGGAATCATCTATGCCCAACAGGCAACTTTCAAAGGAAAAGTTTACGACGAATACCAAATGCCGCTGATGGACGTTTCGGTTTCGGATGGAATCAACACCGTTTATACTAATGGAAACGGAGAATTTACACTTGATGTTTCTGCCGGAACAGAAGTTCAGGTTCAGTTTGAACAAGACGGAAAATCTAGTTTTAGCGAAATTGTTAATTTAGCCGAAGGCGAAATCCTTGAAAAATATGTCATTCTTGCTAACAGCATTCAACTGGAAGGAGCCGTTATTTTCCAAAAAACAAATCAAAAACCACTAAATAGTATTTC
The DNA here is from genome assembly GCA_937875605.1 of uncultured Moheibacter sp. Lineage (GTDB taxonomy): Bacteria > Bacteroidota > Bacteroidia > Flavobacteriales > Weeksellaceae > Moheibacter. The sequence goes on along the minus strand of CALLXZ010000183.1, from coordinate 15 downwards.
ACTGGATCCGGCTGC
>CALLXZ010000182.1 GCA_937875605.1 uncultured Moheibacter sp. | reverse complement strand
AATTGTTCGGCAGCTTCTTTTCGTTGTTTGATCAATTTCTGAAGCATAGCGATTTCTTGCGCATCCGAAATTTCGCCATTCCCACCAGAAGTTTTGATCATAAGGATTTCGGATTTGATGGCGCGAAGAGCTTCCAAAGCAATTTGGTTTTTGCTTTTCATCGCTTCTTTCATCTGATCCATTATGTTTGTTTCTAAGCTCATCTTTCTAAAATTTCAACAAAGATACGGAAGAATCAAAAAATTGAAAACCTATTTTAATTTTGATGTTTGTCCGATATCTAATCTATGAAACTTCCCTTCTTCATTTTGATGAAATTTGATATAAACGTGGAAAGTTCCCCATTGTCCCGCATAGAAATCTCCATATAAATCTTTTCCGTCATTTTCGATTTTATCGAGTGTTAGAAATTTTTCTTTTTTATCAAAAGCATTGTCAAAAAAGGATTTGAAATCCATCGTTCTGCCATCGTCAGTAAAGACAGCATCGTTTGTAAAATGGTTAAACCAAGCCGTTTTATCGTTGTTTTGTAATGCTTCGATAGCTGATTGTACTTCTGGACTTGGTATTTGTATAATGGTCATATTGGTTTTATTTTAATTTTTTCATTTAAAATGTGCATTAGACATTAAATCAACTTTTTTCATCTCTTCTAAATTGCCCCGGCGTTTTACCTGTCCATTTTTTGAAAAATTTGGAGAAATTGGAAGGGTCATATGTGAATTTTCGAGCGATCTCTGCGATGGATAACTCGGTGTTGATCAACAAATATTTTGCTTTTTCGATGATTTTATCATCATAGAAATAATTCAGAGGCGATTTTATTCAATTCCATAAACTCTTGAGACTTTCCGGAAACAACATCCGAAATATGTAGGTCGAGAAATTGGAGGTATTTTTGGGTTATTTCTTCGTATCGGTCTGACATTTTATTTAGCTATTTAAAAGAATAATAATTCAGGCAAAATCTTAATTTATTTCGAGTTGATTATGGTGAACTTTTCGGTAAATTGATTGAGATTTTCATCTTAAATTCTTCTTTAAATATAAGCATTTGAAAATGAATTCTAAAATCTGAAATCTAAAGTCTTAGATTCTATTAAAATCCTTACCTTTGCAAACCAAAATTTTTTAGAAAAATGAACATTACCCAAAACAATATCGACGATTTAAATGCTGTACTTACCGTTTCGATTGAAAAGGACGATTATAAGGAAAAAGTGGAAAAAGCATTGAACAATTACCGCAAAAATGCTACTATCAAAGGATTTCGTAAAGGGCAGGTGCCTATGAGCTTTGTGAAAAAGCAATTTGAGAAAAGTATCATTTTTGATGAAGTCAATCAATTATTGCAAACGGGAATCAATGATTATATTCAAAAAGAAAAAATTTCACTGCTTGGAAATCCACTTCCAAAAGAGCAGGAAAATTTGGATTGGGATGCTGATAAATTGGAGTTTGAATTTGAATTGGGATTAGCACCTGATTTTAAAGTTGATTTAAGCAAAATAAAAGCGGATACCTATAAAATTGAAGTAAACGACGAAGAGATCCAGAAATATGTAGACAATTTTGCGAAGCGTTTCGGAACCATGAAAACTTTGGAGAAAGTAGAAGACGGAGCAAACGTAAAAGTCTTGATGAAAGAATTGGATGCCGATAAAAATGTAGTGGAAGGAAGTGAAAAGGAATCGTATTTTTTTGTTGACGAATTGGCAAAACCAAAGAAATTCGTCGGAAAGAAAATAGGGGATCTTGTCGTTGTGAAATCAAAAGAAATCAGCGAGGATGACGTAAATCTGGAACAGATTTTAAGTTGGACTCCTGAAAAAGTTGCGGATTTTGAGGGGCAACTTCAATTTGAAATTCTTGAAATTACGGTTCAGGAGCCGTCGGCAATTGACCAAAGCTTATTTGATAAAGTATACGGTGAAGGAGCGGTGAGTAACGAGAAAGATTTTCGTCAGAAAATCAAAGAAGAAGCAGAGAAAATGTATGTACGTGAAACGGACAAACAGATGATGAACGATGTGGTGGAAGAATTGATCAAAGAAACAAAATTTGATTTGCCAACTGACTTTTTGTCTCGTTGGTTGCATTTTTCCAATGAAAAAATTGATTCTGTTGAACACGCTGTAGAGCAATTGAAAAAAGAAGAAAATGGATTGCGTTACCAATTGATTGAATCGAAAGTAGCGGAAGCATACGATTTGAAAGTAGAATTTGCAGATGTGGAAGCATCTATGCGAAACATCATCAAAGAACAATTGGCGATGTATGGTCAGTCCAATATGCCGGAAGAGGATCTGGAAAGAATCGTTCAGGGTTCTCTTCAAAATCAACAGGAATTCCAACGAATGGCTGACCAGGTTTTTGCCGATAAAATGATGCAGACTTTCAAAGACAATGCAAAACTGAAAGAGAAAAAAGTTACATTTGATGAGTTTGTGAAATTGATGGAAGAAAAACAAAAACACCATCATCACGATCACGACCATGCACACTAAATATTGATTTTTGACAATTCGTCAGTAAAACAAGATTTGTATTATTTTTGAATTGTTTACTTTAATTGTAACATTTAATTAATTATGGATTACGGAAAAGAATTTAAAAAATACGCTACGGATCATCAGAACATCAGCAGTCTTCATGTGGACAGTTATGTAGAAAGTATGACACCATACATCGTCGAAGAGAGAAAGCTGAACGTAGCTCAGATGGACGTTTTTTCAAGATTGATGATGGACAGAATCATATTTCTGGGAACACCAATCAATGATGAAATTGCTAATATTATCCAAGCGCAATTGTTGTTTTTGGAAAGTGTAGATGCTACCAAAGATATCCAGATTTACATCAATTCCCCTGGAGGTGGTGTTCACGCCGGATTGGGAATTTATGACACGATGCAAATTGTGAAACCGGATGTAGCAACGATTTGTACCGGAATGGCAGCTTCTATGGGAGCGGTTTTATTATGTGCAGGAGCAGCAGGAAAACGTTCAGCATTAAAACATTCACGAGTGATGATTCACCAACCATTAGGCGGAGCGCAAGGACAAGCAACCGATATGGAAATTACGCTGAAACAGATTTTGATGTTGAAGGATGAATTGTACAGCATCATAGCACATCATTCAGGTCAGTCTGTTGAACGAATTCAGAAAGACGGAGAACGCGATTACTGGATGACTTCAGCCGAAGCGAAAGATTATGGGATGGTGGACGAAGTTTTGTTGCCAAGAACGTAATCATCATAGTATGAAACCGAAAAGGTTACTTTTTGCACTTTTTCTGCTTTATTGGGCAGTTGTGTACGGAGTAACCTTTTTTGCTGGATCGAATTTAAAAAGTCAATTTCGTGACAGTATTCCCACGGGTTATAGGATGTTTGCGCCAGTTACCGATACCAATTATGATGTGATCTACGAATTTTATTCGGACGGAAAATTGAGGAAAAGATTAATTTTATCCGAATACATCGCTTCGGAATATGACAACTCCATTTTTCAAAACAAATCTGCTTTTGTAAAAGACCGATTGTATCTTGGATTAATGAAAACGCTCGATTTTCATTATCAAAAATCTTTGTACGATGAACTTTATAAGGGAAAAGAAAATGATTTCGCACAAAAACTCCTTTCCGAACCCGAATTACTTCCACTTGTTAAAAATCTGGAGAAATTTCCAATCCTTTATTTGCTTGAAAATCCGGAAATAAAAACCGATAGTTTTTCCGTTTCCGTTTGGAGAGCGCCTATGATTTTGCCTTTTGATAAAAGTTATAATCGGGATTTTACCTATAAAGTTGGAAAAAAAGTATTTTACAAAACCTCCAAAAGTCTGCGTCCATGAAAGAGTTTTGGATTGCTCAACGAACGATTTATCCGGCTCTTTTCAGAGTAATGATTGGATTGGTGTTGTTTTTAGATTTGATTTCAACTTATTCTTCTGGGGGAATTTTGTTCAATCCGGTTTTCAATGGTTTTCTGCCAGAAACCGGAATTGCTTCGTTTTTGGCAGAACATTATCAATTGTTTTCGGTGGGGTATGGCATTGTGTTGATTGCATTTATATTAGGAGTTGGAAAAAATCTCACTTCATTTTTGGTTTTTTGTTTTCATTTAGTTGTGATGGAAATGACATTTTCATTGATGACTTGGGGCGATATTATTTTAAAATTCAGTCTGTTGTATTTTGTTCTTGCGGATAGTTTTAAATATCTATCTCTTCAAAAATCGAATGGAAATCTATCATTTATTTCCCAATTGGCTGTTTGGTCCATTATTTTACATCTTTTTTTAGTTTATCTGAACAATGCTTATTTTAAAATTTTGGACAAAGACTGGCAGCAAGGAATAGCCGTTTTTTATAGTTTTTCCCAATATAGTGGATTTCAGGATAGTTTCTGGTATTCCATTCTTTCCCATAAATTCATGGCGAATTTTATTAATTATTTTATCATTTTCCAGCAATTGACCTTTGTTCCATTGGTTCTCTGGAAGAAATCACGAAAATTAGCCATTATTGTTTCGATTTTCATTCATATTATAATGATGTTTCAATTTGGGTTGTGGAAATTTGAAATCATAGTGATACTGCTTTACGGATTTCTTTTAAATGATCGTGAGTGGAGAAAGTTACTTCCTGCTTGGTTTCAGAAGAAATATTTGCCGGAATTGAATTCGAATTAGAATTCGTATAAAATTCATACCTTTGCCATCCTAAATTTTTTGAGTTTGGAAGAAAATAAATGTTCTTTTTGCGGAAGAAGTAAGAGTGATGTCAATTTGCTTGTGGCTGGAATCGACGGTCATATTTGTGACCAGTGTATAGAGCAGGCGCATGGAATTGTGATGGAAGAGGTTTCGTTTAAGAATAAAAATAAGTTGGTAAAGCCTTTACCACTGAAATCTCCAAAAGAAATAAAGCAGTTTTTAGACGATTATATCATAGGGCAGGATCATGCCAAAAAAATCATGTCAGTGGCTGTTTTTAATCATTATAAACGGATTTTGAATCCGACACTGGATGAGAATGAGGTGGAAATTGACAAGTCCAATGTGATTTTGGTAGGAGAAACCGGTAGCGGGAAAACCCTTCTCGCTAAAACAATTGCACGAATGTTGAACGTTCCATTTGCGATTGTAGATGCTACAGTTTTGACGGAAGCCGGATATGTAGGAGAAGATGTGGAGAGTATTCTGACGCGTTTGCTTCAGGATGCCAATTATGATGTGGAATTGGCAGAGCAGGGAATTGTATTCATTGATGAAATAGATAAAATTGCTCGAAAAAGCGATAATCCCTCTATCACCAGAGATGTTTCGGGAGAAGGAGTTCAACAAGCCATGTTGAAAATTCTGGAAGGTACCGTAGTAAATGTTCCGCCAAAAGGTGGCAGAAAACACCCGGATCAAAAGTTCGTAGAAGTCAATACTAAAGATATTTTGTTCATCGCCGGAGGTGCTTTTTCAGGAATTGAACGCCATATCGCCAATCGTCTGAATACGCACGTAATTGGATTCAAAAATGAAGAAAACACTAAATATTCTAGTGAATTATTGAATGAAGTTAACGCCATGGATTTAAAATCTTTTGGTTTAATTCCGGAATTAATTGGTCGTTTGCCCATTATAGCAAATCTTACTCCATTGGATGATGTAGCGATGAAACGTATTTTAACAGAGCCAAAAAACGCATTGATCAAACAATATGAAAAATTATTTGAATTAGACGGAATTAAGTTGAAAGTAGAGGAAGATGCTTTGAATTATATCGTGGAGAAAGCAGATCAGTTAGGATTAGGAGCGAGAGGATTACGATCTGTAACAGAGGAAATTTTTACAGATCTTATGTATACAGTGGATGAGCTGCCAAAGGAGTTCATTCTGACCAGAAATGAGATTGAAAAACAAATGAAGTCAACAATTGTGGATAAGAATCTTCGAAAAATCGGTTAAATAGGTTTTTCAATAAGAAAATTTATATATCTTTGTACCAAATTTCAAAAGTAGATTTTTTTGAAAAAGAATTAAAAACCAACCTTAAATAAATCATATGAAAAGTAACAACTACTTCTTTTTAGCATTATGTATTGGATTAGTTTTCGGAGTATCAAATGCTCAGGAAGCTTTCGTGACGGGAGCTGCAAAAGTAAAAGTGCAGCCGAACACCTTATTTTATTTTGGTGATAATTTGAATGTAACCTCTTCCGCAGTTGGCGTTTTAGAAAACGCCGGACATGTAAAAGTTGATGGTAATTATGTAAATTCTATGCCTTCTACAAAAGGTGAGAACTTTGTAAGTACGTGGGTTGATAATGAGAATTACGGACAAGTAATTATCAAAAATCAAGCTACTGCAAACGCAGGTTTTTTATCTATGGAAAAAGGTAAAATTAATCCTTCGACGTATAGTTGGGGACAATTTGCAATGCCATTTGTTTATTCAAATGCAAATGAAGCAATGCAGTATCTTTTTAATAAGACTTATGTGAATGGCGGTAATCGCTATTACGCTTCTATGATGAAATGGGATAATGTAAGCAAGGCAGAATTTGACCACTTAAATATTAGCAGTGCTATTTCTCCTATTGATTATGTAATACTAAACTTAACTTACAGTAGTTCTGGAATTAAAAGTTTAATGACAGGTGCTGGTAAGCTTCAGTATTATGGGAAAGCTGCCAATATGGAATATTCTGGAGCTATGAATCCTGCTATTTATTTCCCTACAACTCCATGGAGTGGATGGAAGAATTTAAATAATTCTCATGGTGAAAAATATAGTACTTATATTTCAGAATATGTAAGATCAACTAGTGATTCTAATTATAGTTTTGATTACGGTAAATATTATTTCCAATTTGGAAATCCTTATACTTCCAACATAGATTTAGCATATATCGGATTATCTGATGGTGGTGCAAATTACGATGACGGAGTTTACATTCCAAATCTTTTGGGTGTTGTGAAAAGTTCAAGTGCTACTTGGAACGAACAAATCGGATTAAGCACTTCAGCTTGGGTAATGGCTAAATTTGATGCAGTCAATAGTATATGGACAGGTGCCGCGGAAGCTTTAATTGCTAAACCTTTCGAACCATTTGTGATTGTATTAAAAGATGATACAGCTCCAGGTAATTTTACTTTTACGGATAAGCTAAAAACATTTAGTATGATTCCGGGACAGATGGGAACAAATGTTACAATTCTGCCAAAAACAGGAGTTAATGGTGAAGTTGATATGGATTCTGATGCAAATAACTTTTCATTAACTGCAAATTCTAATGGATCTAGACATCGTTTTTATCAAGTAGGTTTGAAATTGTATAATAATGGACTTCCAACTGAAAATAAAATATTTGTTGCTGCAGTAAGTAATATAACCAACGGTGTTTCAAATGTTTTAGAAGCAGACTATTCAGATTTCGGTACAAATACTGGTTTTTATTTAGATCAAGAAAATGCAGAAGGAACTGTTGTTAAGACTCCCGCAAGAAAAATGCATATCAATACTGTCAATGTAAACTATATTAACAAACCGATTCCATTATTCTTTAACAGAAAATCAGGTGACAACACTACGTATGAGTTGAAAGCAGATTTATTTTTCAAAGATATCTTTAACAAATTAGGACAAAATGAAGTGAACTTTGCAGATGGGAATTCTTTTTTCTTTTATGATGGTGGAAAAAATGTTCTTTTACCTATAACCTCTGATTTCTCTTATATGATTGCTCCTCAAGCACTAAATTCAAGTAGATCAGGTTATCAGATTTACTGGAATGGTGGACCTGTTTATAACAAAGAGGAATTATCTTCAGATGAATTGGCTCTAGGTTCTACTATTATCTATAAAGACAGAGATTTGCATAAAATTCGTTTTAATGACCAATGGTCAAATGCTGAAGTTATGGTGTATGATTTAAGTGGAAGAAATATCATGGCATACGAAAATGTAGATGCTAAGGTAGAATTCTCTTTGAATCTTCCAAAAGCAGGTGCTTATGTTGTAAGAATCGAATCTAATACTGGAGAAGTTTATACCCAGAAAGTTTTAAAATAAAAATACATAACCAAATTCTAAACACTATAATTGATGAAAAATAGAATATTAACCATCCTTGCATTATTTCTACCTATGATAAGTGTATTTGCGCAAGTTCCTCCTACACCACCAGACCAAGGTGAGGATGCGTTTACGCCTGGAGCTCCAAGTACACCAGTTGATCAATACGTAATCTTTTTGGTTCTATTGGCTGTAGTTTTTGCTGGATATTTCTTATGGAACCAGAGAAAATTAGTTAAAAATTAATTGAGAAATTAATATATATAAAAAACCCTTTCTGAAAAGAAAGGGTTTTTTATATTTGACAAAATTTTAAATGATGAAGAAAATTTCGGTTGTTCTGTTTTTGTTGATTTCATTTGTATTAAACGCCCAGTTTAAAATCTCAGGTGAAATTAAGAATTATGCAGAAAAGGATATATCGGTCAGAATGTTTAATGGTCCTTCTGATATATTGATTAATAAAGTAACAACGGATAAGTCCGGAAAGTTTTCAGTAAATGTCCCTAAGAAGTTTAGTGGTATCATACGTCTGACAGATGCCTCAAGACACTCGGTAATCGATATGTTGAGTGATAATGAAAACGTAGTTTTTACGGCTAATTACGAAAATAAAGCTTTTGCTAATATCGTTTTCAAAGAAGGAAATACAGCCAAAGCATTTCAAAACTATAGTTCTTACGAAGGATTGATGGATATGAAATCCAATATTTTTCCGATTATCAAAGGACTTTATACAGATAGCGATGAATTTTATAAAGCAATTTTAAAAGAAGAAGAAAGACTTGGAAAGCTAACTCCGGCGACTAATCTACCGTTATTGAAATACTACGTCACCTTAAGCGATGTTGCCAATACACAGGTTGATAGTAAGCCGGCAGCTGATATCCATAAACAAAAGATTTTAAACCATTTGGTGAATGATAATAATTATCTGGAAGGCTCTGGTTTTATGTTTAAATTGGTGATGGATTATTTACGGGCTGCTATTTTTGGTTCAACTTCCCAAGATCAAATTAATTCTTTAATTGAAAAAGAAATCGATGATTTGTTAGTAAAAACAGATTTGGAAACACCAAGAGGACAAAACGTCCTTTCATCAGTGTTTTTAGTTTTACCTGCAGAACAATTCTCTACACTATTGGAAAAATATTATGCAAAAGCAAATGCTTTGACGTGTGAAATCACAGACGAATTGAAATCCTCGTTGACCGCACATAACAACACTGCTGTCGGAAGTACTGTTCCAAACATTCAATTTGACAAACCCCTGAAAGGCGCTAAGTCACTATATGATGTGAAAGCGGATAAGAAAATCATCATTTTCTGGGCGTCTTGGTGTCCGGCTTGTAATGATGAAATGCCTTTTGTGAAAGAATATTATAGAAACTTCAAACAGAACGGAGGAGAAATAGTTAGTATTTCACTAGATTTTGATCCGGTGGCTTTTAAAAATGCGACCGGTGATTTTGAATGGTACAGTTATTCCGACTTTCTTCAGTGGGACACTAAATCCGTTCTAGATTACGGTATCACTTCCACGCCGACTTTACTTTTAGTAGACAAAGACAATAAACTGATCAAAAAGGCAAGCCATATTTCAGAACTCGTCGAATTATAAGAGTAGAAATTAAAACTATATGATACCTCGGGATTTGATCTCGAGGTATTTGTTTATAGAATTAACTGTCAAATCCTCAGGACGAGTTAAAACCGTTTGAATTCCATATTTATTCAATTCTAAAACGATTTGTTGCTTTTCGTAAATGAATTTTTCTACCAAAGTTCTTTCATACAAATCACTTTTCGAATCGTTGGAAGTTAAAAAATCTTCCAATTCCGTATTGCGAAAGAAAACCACTACCAGCAAATGACTTTTGTTAATTCCCAACAAATAAGGCAATTGACGATGAAGTGAATCCATACTTTCAAAATTGGTAAACAATAAAATCAAACCTCTTTGCGTGATTTTTTGTTTGATATAATTGTATAATTTTCCGAAATCACTTTCCATAAAATTACTTTGGATTCCATAAAGCGTTTCCGAAATTTTATGAAGTTGATTGGTTCTTCGCTCCGCTTTGACCAAATTTTCCAATTGGTTGGAAAACGTAAAAACACCGGCACGATCATGATTTTGTAGAACCACATTGCTGAAAATCAAACTGGAATTGATGGCATAATCCAGCAAAGTTTTGTTGTCAAATGGCATTTTCATCACACGACCTTTATCGATGGCACAATACACCTGCTGCGACTTTTCATCGATATATTGATTCACCATTAATTTCTGATGTTTTGCAGTAGCTTTCCAGTTGATCGTTCGGAAATCATCGCCGGACACATAATTTTTGATCTGCTCAAATTCCATACTATGACCGATTCTCCGAATTTTCTTCTGTCCGATTTCGTTGATATGTGCTTTGAAATTTTGAAGACTATATTGGTTCAAACGCAAAAAAGAAGGATAAACTTTGATCTGATTTTCTGAATTCAATACAATTTTTCGCTGTAGAAAACGCAAGGGAGATTCCACAAAAACATTGATATTTCCAAATTGATAAATCCCGCGTTCGTTTGGGATTAAATCATATTTCAAATCAATTTCTTTTTTGGACGAAAGTTTTCCTTTCATCTTGAAATCAAAAATCTGAAATTGTTCCGGAATTTCATCGAGTAAAGTGTATTTAATCCGAAAGGGAAAATGATTTTGAAGATGAATCTGAACCGGATTTTTATCAAAATTTGATAATTTATCTTTGACAATTCTTATGCCTGAAATTCCTTTTTTATGACTGAATAAGAGAATCAGATCAATGATGGTAATTAAAATCAAAGCAAATAGAAGCAATTGTGAAATCTGAACCATCACAGGAAAATAAAACCCGAAACAGAATCCGACGATCACCAGAATAAACGCATAGAAAAACGGTTTATTTAGAAATATTTGCTTCCAAAAATTCATCAGCGTGGGATTTCGATGCTTTCAATGATTTGATGAATGATTTGGGACGAAGTCGTTCCTTCCATTTCTTTTTCCGGCGAAACCACGATTCGGTGTTTCAATGCAGGAATCGCTACAAATTTGATATCTTCCGGTATCACGAAATCACGTCCACGAATCGCTGCTACAGCTTTTGAAGCATTTAAGATCGAAATTGAAGCACGAGGCGAAGCACCCAAAAACAAGAACGGATTATTTCGGGTTGCATTGACGATATTGGCAATGTATCGGATCAATTTCGGTTCTACCAAAACATCCTGAATAATGCGCTGAAATTCAGAAATTTCTTTTGCATTAAATATGGGAGAAATCAAATTCGTCGGGTCTTCATTTTTTCGGTTATTATTTCCTTCGATGATGTTGATTTCTTCTTCCAGTGAGGGATAACCTACTTCAATTTTAAATAAAAATCGATCTAATTGGGCTTCGGGAAGACGATACGTTCCTTCCTGTTCCACGGGATTTTGGGTGGCAAAAACCAGAAAAGGCGGTTCCATTTCGTACTGGGTTCCGTCCATAGTAATTTGACGTTCTGCCATCACTTCAAATAAAGCTGCTTGTGTTTTCGCTGGCGCACGGTTGATTTCATCAATCAAAATTATATTGG
>CALLXZ010000181.1 GCA_937875605.1 uncultured Moheibacter sp. | reverse complement strand
AACTTGCATATTTAGCAGCATATGACATAATTCCTACGTTTGGAAAACCGTTTTCCTCTAACGCTTCCCTTATCGCTCCTACTCTTCCGTCCATCATATCGCTTGGGGCAACAAAATCTGCTCCGGCAGCGGCCTGTGCCAAACTCATTTTAACCAAAGCATCATTGGTTGCATCATTCAGGATTTCTCCGTTTCCGATAATTCCGTCGTGCCCATAAATAGAAAAAGGATCAAGTGCCACATCCGGCATCACAATCATTTCGGGAACTGCATTTTTAATTTCTTTGATGGTTCTTTGCATTAATCCATCCGGATTCCAAGCTTCTTTTCCAGTATTGTCTTTTAACCCCGAACTTACTTTCACATAAATGTTTACCACCTTGATTCCCAAATCCCAGATTTCTTTTACTTCCTGAATCGTCAAATCCAGCGAATGCCTGTAAATACCTGGCATAGAGGGAATCTCCTGTTTGATGTTTTCTCCTTCGGTTACAAAAATCGGCAACACAAAATCTTGGGGAGTTAAATGATTTTCTCTGACTAAACTTCTTATGGACTCATTTCTGCGAAGTCTTCTATGACGGTTATATGGAAACATTTTTATAATTTTTGAGCAAAGTTAGGGATTTGCTGTTTAGAGGTCAATGATAATTGTTATTTAAGAAATTTCAACAACCTTATTAAATCTGCTGTTTATATTTTAAAGGGGTTAAACCAGTCAGAGTCTTGAAATGTTTTATAAAGAGACTAGGCGAAGCAAAAGCAAGTGAGTACGCTATTTCAGCTACCGAATTTTTGGTGCTTTTCAAAAGAAATTTTGCTTTTTTAATTTTTTCCATCAGTATAAATTCGCTTGGTGTCACCCCTATTTCTCTTTTGAAATGCCGATGAAAAGTGGATTTGCTCATATAAGCTTTGTCAGCAATTTCTTCTACCGATAGGTTTTTATCGGAATTTTTACGGATGTATTCGATTGCAAATGCCAACTGGTTATTGCCTGAAAGCGAGTGGGTTTTCGCCAATAAAAGATTACGCGCCTTTGATTGCAATAAACTGATAATTAATTCTTTTGTGGTCAATTTACTAAGCGTTTCCCTGTATTCACTGTTGGAGGAAGCCAAAAGAATTATTTTTTCGATGTTTTTACTCAGTATAATATCATTTTCAAATTTAACAGTTGAGCTATCCAAAGTCCAGTCAGAATTATCAACTTTGGGCGCATACTCATTGAGCAACAAAAGTGTATCTTTTACCTCATCGGGTGAAATAATTAACGCCATACAACGTGTCGGGTTTTGGTTTTCCGCATCCGGAAAATCAATACTCATCGCTTGGCTTTTATCCAAAACCAGAGATTCTTCAGGTAAAAACTCAAAGGAGTTACCGGTTTCAAAATGCATTACTTTTTTACCGGAAAGCATGGTTATCAGAGAAATTTCATCAAAAGCCAATTCAAAACCAAACGTTCGGGTTTTGGTTTCAAACAAATGCAAATCCATTTCGTTTGTCCGGAAACTCAATTGATTTTCAATCGGAGTTACAACTTTTCCCTCTTCATAAATCTTCCTAATTGATGTATTCATTTGATTAATTTAAAGTGTGTACCTGCGACACTAATGTACTATTTTTTGACACAAATTCGTCTATTTTATCCAATTCTCAAAACATAACTTTAACGAAATTAATTTTTTCAATAAAAAATAACATTTATTATGGGTAACAAAAATGTAAAAAACTGGCCTGAATTTAAAAGTCATTATGATAATTACATCGATGGAAAATGGACTGCACCTGTAAACGGAAAATATTTCGACAATATTTCTCCTGTCAACGGAAAAATTTATACAAAAGCAGCGCATTCATCTAAAGAAGATTTGGAATTGGCAGTAAATGCAGCACATGAAGCTTTCAAAACCTGGGGAAAAACTTCTGCAACCGAAAGAAGCATCATTTTAAATAAAATCGCTGACCGCATAGAGGAAAATCTAGAATACTTGGCAACAGTAGAAACCATCGACAACGGTAAAGCCGTTCGCGAAACTTTGAATGCCGATATTCCTTTAGCGATTGATCATTTCCGTTATTTCGCTGGAGTGATTCGTGCGGAAGAAGGTTCTCATGTTGAATTAGACCAAAATACAGTCTCACTAATCGTTCACGAACCAATCGGCGTCGTAGCACAAATCATTCCTTGGAACTTCCCGATTTTGATGGCAGTTTGGAAACTGGCACCAGCTTTGGCTGCCGGAAACTGCGTTATCCTGAAACCGGCTGAAAGCACGCCGACTTCGATTTTAGTAATGATGGAATTGATTGGTGATTTATTACCTGCAGGTGTGGTCAATATCGTAAATGGTTTCGGAGCAGAATTGGGTCGCGCATTGGTAACCAATCCTAAAGTTAAAAAAGCTGCATTTACAGGTTCGACGCCGACAGGTCGTTTGGTGATGCAGTACGCGACGGAAAACATTATTCCGGTTACGTTGGAATTAGGTGGGAAATCTCCTAATA
>CALLXZ010000180.1 GCA_937875605.1 uncultured Moheibacter sp. | reverse complement strand
CCGCCCAAAGTATTGATTTGATAAATCATTCCTGACGTTGCAATTACTTTTTCAAAAACCTGCGGCAAAACAGATTTGATTTCATCAATTCCTTTGTACAAACCGGACGAAGCATTTTTGAAATACAAAGGTTCTTTGCGGCCATAATATCTTTTCAACGCATTTGCCAAAGGCTGATTATAAGTCGGTTTGTATTCGTCCGAAAGATTTTTTAATTCATCAAATGAACTTTCAAAATTGGAATTGTGATTCAGGAAATTTGTAACCAAAATCGTCAAAGTTTTTCCATTCAGAACAAAAGCGGAAAATGCTTCTTGTGGTAAATTTTCCGTGAAATTAAACCAAACCTGAATCAATTGCATAAATCTTTCCTGATTCAAATTTTTATATTTTAAACGATAACTGCTAAACGAATTCGGGGCCTGATGCGTTTTGAAATACATTTCAGTCACGATGCCAAAGTTACCATTTCCGCCGCCGCGACAAGCCCAAAGCAATTCCGGATTTTTTTTCGAATCAATCAGATTTCCGTTTCCGTCAACCATTTTGATTCGGGTTAAATTGTCGCAAGTCAAACCATATTTTCGACTGAAGAAGCCATAACCACCACCCAATGCCAATCCAGCAATTCCGACTGTACCACAAGAACCAGAAGGAATGATACGTTTTTTAGGTAAAAATTCTGCATAAATCTCTTGTAAAAGACAAGCCGGTTGAAGCATCACTTCATCGTTTTCCAGCCATTGGATTTTATTCATCTGAGAAACATTGATGAGCATAGAATCTGTGCCGCAAGAAAATGCTTCGAAACTGTGTCCGCCGCTTTTTACTGAGATTTTGAGTTTGTCGGTTTTTGCTTTTTGAATTGCTGTCTGCACGCCGATTGTGGTGAAGCAAAGCGCAATGGTTTTTGGGAATTTATCAAAACGTTTATTGAATCCCTTTCGGAGGGAATCGTATTTTTCGTCGTTTCGGGTGATGAAAATTACGTCTTTGTCGGTAAATTCTAATTTGGGTTCGGAATTGGAATTTGATTCCGTTTCGGAATCGGTTTCGTTCAATAATTCATTTTCTTCTTCCTTTTTGAAATCATAGCATTGCCAGAAAATTAAACTTAAACTTCCTAATCCTGCTATTTTCAAAAATTCCCGTTTGGTAAAATTCTTCTGATTCATAATTAAAACAATTGAGTTCTAAATTATGAAAACGAATTGTAAACTTTTGATTTATTTAATACAACCCTGCCTCACTCACAAAATAAATCGTCGGAATGTGAATGGTCAATCCAAATTTAATTCCATCAAATGAGGTATAATCATGTTTATTGAATTCAAATGAATAACCAATATTAGCTTCTACAATTCCGGCAAAAGCCAGTCCGATTTCTGGTGTGATATTCCAAGGCGAAACGTTTACACGAGCTGAATAAAAAGTGCTGTTTACATATTCTCTATAAGGATCGATTCTATTACTGACCTTTTTTGAATTGAACTGATAACCGACTCCCAATTCAGGTACAACGACGAAATGTTTAGAAAAATAAGCCATATTTGCTGTCAGGCTCAAATCGATCAAATTTCCATTGGGTTGTGTCAGGTAAACTTCCGGACCGAGTTTGAAATAATTCCCGTTGAGATTGGCATAGCCGACATTTATAAGCAAATGGCTCATTAATCCTCCTTTATTGTCCTGCGCTTTTCCAAATCCTAACGAGAATAAGAAAATAAATATGAATATTTTTTTCATTTTAATTCAAAATTTGCTGAGAAGAATAATATTCATCTCTATTGACAAAGATAAATATAAAAAAACGGCACAACCAATTTAATGGGTTGTGCCGAACCTAAAACTATGAAAACATGGATTTAGTCTAACGTAAATCCTCTGGTATAGATTCGTCCATACGGATCCACATAACTGACAGAAACTCTGCCTTTATGGTTTTTAAGGATTTTTTCAATATCAGCCTGACTGCTAACTTCTTTTTCATTGATTTTCAAAATGATGAAGCTGTCACCAATTCCGATACTTGCTAATTTACTGGACTGTTCCAGACTTTTTACCATCACTCCATAATCAATTCCGAAACTTACTTTCTGACGGTCTGTCAACGGCTCAAAATTCGCTCCTAACTTTTCCGTAATCGTTAAATCCGAAATAGAACGCGTAGAAGTATTTCCTTTTTGGTCACGAAGTGTAACCACATATTCTTTTTCTTTTCCGTCCCGTAATACTTTTACAGGAACTTTGTCGCCCGGATATTTACTTCCGATGGCGAATGAAAGTTTTCCAAAACTGGTTACTTTCTGTCCGTCAATTTCCGTTATGATATCTCCTTTGCGGATTCCGGCATCTTGTGCGCCTCCTTTATCCGTAACGTTTTGTACCAAAATGCCTTGTTGGCTTTTCAGATTTTCACCTTTTTCACGGTTGTATTGTTTTACCACATATTCATCATTCAAATCCATTCCTTCGATGCCCAAATAACCGCGTTGAACCAATCCATATTTTTTAATGTCTTCGACTACTTTTTTAACCAAATTGGATGGAACTGCAAATCCATATCCGGAGTAAGAACCGGTAGGTGAAGAGATCGCTGTATTAATTCCCACTAAATCTCCATTTGGATTAACCAATGCGCCTCCGCTGTTTCCGGGATTGATCGCAGCGTCTGTCTGAATGAAAGATTCGATAGGGTTGTTTGCATTTCTTCTTAAGATGTCAATGCTTCTTCCTTTTGCCGAAACAATTCCTGCTGTAACGGTTGAATTTAATCCGAATGGATTTCCTACGGCCAATACCCAATCTCCCACATTAATCGCATCCGAATCCACAAATTTTATAAAAGGCAATCCTTTTTCTTCGATTTTGATTAAGGCTATATCCGTATTGGGATCTGTGCCAATTAACTCAGCTGTATATGATTTTTGGTTATTCAAAACTACTTCAATTTTATCCGAACCTTTGATCACGTGATTATTGGTAACGATATAACCATCTTCCGAAATGATTACGCCTGAACCCTGTCCCGTTGGTCTGTCCGGATCACGTTCTTGTTGAGGGAATCCGAAAAAGTATTCAAATGGATCATTAGAACGTTGGTTTTGTTTCTGGGTAGAGAAATTGTTAATGCTTACAACGGCATTAACCGTTTTCTGAGAAGCATCCACAAAATCAGGTGCAGAAAAAGAATAATTTCCTTTGTAATCTACAAAAGAGAAAGCGCCGTTATTTTTATCACCACCGGCAGAAGTAACAATGCTTCCCTCAGAATCCGGTGTGATATATTTCATCCCAACTACTGCAAAAGTTGCACTAAAAAGTCCTACTGTCAGATATCCTAAATATTTTTTCATACGTAAAATGAAATTGGTTTTTTAATTATAATTCTTTCAAAAACGATTCAAATTTCTAAGTTTAAAATCGGCTTTACAAGTGGTTTAACGCTGTTTTAACAAAAATTATCAAACCTTTAGAGGAAAGCCGTACAAAGCGTGTTCCAAATTCAATTCTTCAGGTATTTTTTTCCTAAATTTGTGTAAATTTTTTTTGAATTAGAAGGAACGGATTTTTGTTAATGTTATAGCAAATTGGAAATTTGAAAAAATAATGAAGATGAATTTAAAATTTTATAAATATCAGGGAGCCGGAAATGATTTTATGATGATAGATGACCGCGCGCAAGTGTTTGTACAACGTCAAGACATAATTGAGCGACTTTGTGATCGGCATTTTGGAATTGGAGCTGACGGATTGATTCTTCTCCAAAAAGACTTGAATTCTGACTTCAAAATGGTTTATTTTAATTCCGACGGAAGGGAAAGTACGATGTGCGGAAATGGTGGTAGATGCATCGTTCGTTTTGCACAGGATTTGGGATTAATTGATTCACAAACTTCTTTCGAAGCAATTGATGGATTGCATGAAGCTGTTTTGGAAAAAGATAAAATTCATCTGAAAATGTCCAATGTTTCCCAGGTAGATCAATTCCCATCCCATTTATTTTTAAATACGGGTTCGCCACATCATGTGGAATTTGTACAAGAAGTTGCGCAAGTGGATGTAAAACACAAAGGTAATCAAATCCGCTATGGAGTGCCTTATTTTGATGAAGGAGCCAATGTGAATTTCGTAGAGGTAATTGATGGCAACGCACTTAAAATCAGAACGTATGAGCGGGGAGTAGAAGACGAAACCCTTGCTTGCGGAACCGGAATTACGGCTGCAGCCATTGCTGCTTTTGAGTCTGGAAAAATTTCGGTTGATGAAGTGAGTGTTTCAGCAGTAGGCGGAGAATTGAGCGTTAGATTTGAGAAAAATAGCTCCGGTGGTTATGAAAATATTTGGTTAACCGGTCCGGCGGAATTTGTTTTTGAAGGAAATTTTGAGGTTAGAAATTAGAAGTTAGAATAGAGAGAATAGATGAATTATAATAAATTAATCATAGGAATATTCACCATTTCGGTTTTTACAAGTTGTTCATTTTTTGAAGGAGCAAAAAGCAATGTGAAAGAGGATGGATATTTATATATACGTTCAAGTGCGGATTATAGAGAAGTATTGGATTCCTTGATGGGAAAATTAGACGATATGGATTCGTTTTGGGAATATGCCGAAACGAAGGATTATGCTTCCAAAATCAAAGCTGGAAAGTATAAATTGGAACAAGGTGAAACGAATCGTTCTTTACTTGAAAAATTAATAGAAGGAAAACAGGAAGAGGTAAAACTGATGATCCGAAATGAACCTACGATTTTCCATCTGGCAGGTTCGGTTTCCAAAAAAATTGAAGCGGATTCGGCAGAAATTGTAAAAGCCATCGTGGATTGGGCAAAACAGAAAGATCCTGATTTAACAGCAGAAACCGCCAAAATCTATTTCATTCCCAATACTTACAATTATTATTGGCCCACGTCCGGTGATAAATTCGTAGAAAAAATGATCGGTGAATTTGATAAAGTATGGACAGAAGAACGTGCGGAAAAAGCACAGCAGATGAACTTCACGCCGCTGCAGGTTTTTACCCTTGCCTCCATCGTGCAGATGGAAGCGTCCAAAAAGGATGAACAGCCAAAAGTAGCACAAGTCTATCTGAACCGTTTGGCAAAAAACATGAAATTGGAAGCTGATCCGACTTCTATTTATGCGTATAAATTACAAAACGGATTCAACCATAAAATTCAACGCGTTTATTATGGGCATTTGGCGACGCCTTCGGATTATAACACCTATCGGGTAAAAGGTTTGCCGCCCGCGCCGATTTGTCTTCCAAACATGACTGCTGTAGATGCGGTTCTGAGCCCTGAACAGCACCCGTTTGTTTACTTCTGTGCCGACCCTGACAGACCTGGTTATCATAGTTTTACCAATGATTTTGCGGAGCATAAAAAAAATGCCGAAAAATACCGTAAGTGGTTGGAAAATAAAGGAATTAAATAATCGCAGGAATGAGAAATATCGTATTGGTTTTCAGTTTGTTTTTTTCAATTCTTGCTTTTTCCCAGAAACCCAATTGTAAAAAATTCAAAGAAGGAGAGTTTACTTATTTTGATCCGACTATGCCGGATTATGAAGTAAAACTAAGCCGAAAAGGTGGTGTACAAACCGAATACAATTCATTCATAGGCGGAACCATTACCTCAAAGGTCGTTTGGAAATCGGAGTGCGAATATGAATTAATATATGAAAAATTTGAAGGATTTCCTTTTTCAATGGATAAAGATATTGGAAGGTCAATTCAGTGTCGGATTTTAGAAACTGACGGAAAAAAATCCTATAAAGTGCATGCCAAATCAGACGCTAAAGATCCCGGAAGAATCATCGTCATCACCCGTGTAGAAACTATTTCACCAAAATCCTAATTGGTTTGGACAAATAAGTCGTTCCGATTTCGGAATAATGAATCCCCACACAAGCCTTGAAATC
This sequence comes from uncultured Moheibacter sp., assembly GCA_937875605.1. Lineage (GTDB taxonomy): Bacteria > Bacteroidota > Bacteroidia > Flavobacteriales > Weeksellaceae > Moheibacter. Next base: position 2,361 of record CALLXZ010000180.1, on the reverse strand, counting down.
GCCTGTTTCTGAACTGTTTTTAAATGAAATAGTTAGTTCTTTTTCTTCGTTTGGTGAAAGTTCAAAGTTTTCTGTTTCAATCCCGTACGAATGAACGATTTCATATTGCAAATCTTTGTAGTAACTGATGTTTAATTTTAATTTCGAATCTTTTCCGATTCTCAACGGATGATCATGGAGATTTTTTAGTTTGATTTTCAGATCAATTATTTGTTTGGGTTTGGCTGAAATTTCTTTTTCCGTTTCGATTTCAACCAGTTGATACGTTAAATAATCCGGAATTTCTTTTATATAATAATCCCGGTTTTTATAACCTTTGAAAAACTGATCGGATTTGACCCATGGCGAAATATACGAAACCGTTTTTCCATAAAAATCCTCCTCCCAATTCCATAAATCAAATTGACTTTTCCGGTTTCCAAGCGTTCGGTGAACCGCTACTTTTCGTTCCGGATTGTAAAATTTATACACCGAAGCTTCCTGATACTTTTCAAAAACCGCATTCGGAATGGGTTCTTTTTTTAATTGATTTCCAAATAATTGATTTTTATAAAAGGGAGAAATAGAAGGAATCGTCAACAGAATTCTAAATGCCAAAACCAAAATAATTCCTGTAAAACCAAGCCGGAAAAGCCATTTGAGTTTTGAGTTATGTTCTTCGACATTTGTCGCATAATTCCAATACAGAAGCAAAGCCATGGCTATAAAACTGATGAGCAGCCACTGCGGTTGGACATTGTCTTTAAAAATGGAAAGAAAAAAGAAAGCACCCGGCAAAATGGAAAGCCACCAAATGCTTTTTCGGAAAGGATTTTCTGATTTGAATTTATAAATTGATTGAAATATAAAATAACTCAAAAAAGGAGCACACCCAAAAAAGTAGATGCCCAGATAATTGGTGAGTTTCCGCAATTCAAATGTTTCGTCAGAACTCCGTTCTAAAAAATGATACTGAATCGGAATGAAATCATGTTCAAACAACCATATAATATGTGGCAGATACAACACCAAACTTCCCAAAACAGCGGCATAGAATCTAGGATTTTTCCACCAAAGTTTCAGAATAGGAATCAGCGTAAAAAAGATGACCAAAATTCCATGGTATTTACTGTAAACTAATCCAGCTAAGGAAACGGCGAGCAAAACAGTATAGAAAATGGAATTCTTTTCAAGGAAATTTTTTAGCGAAAAGAGATATAAGATGGTGAAAAATAATAAAGGCGCATCGGGTGTCGTTAAAAATCCAAATACCTGAAAAACAAGTGTCGATCCGAAAATAATTCCGAACAATTGGAAGTGTTTGGAAGTCTCAGGGCGTAAGATTTTCCAAAGTAAAAATGCGCTGAAACTGTTGAAGAAAACCGTTAAAAGCCTGACTCCTAATTCATGGTGAAAGATATTCGACCCGACCGAAATCCACCATGCAACCATCGGTGGATGATCAAAATATCCCCAATCCAAATTTTGTGACCATAACCAGTAATAAGCTTCGTCCTCACTTATGGGCGTAAAGAATGCTTGTAACAGATTTGTAGTTAACAAAATTAAAATTCCAATGATGAGACGTTTGTCAGGCACGAGTGAATTTAATTCTTACAAAATAAATCTATTTTGTGCAAATAGCAATCATTCAAAACCTCGAAGGTTTTATAAACTACAAACAAAATTCTTCTTTATATTTGATTTATGACATTTAAAACCAAAGAAAGCCGACTGCTCATCATCCTCTCTGCGTTTTTCGTAGCCAATACCGTTTTGTCGGAATTCATCGGCGTGAAAATATTTTCGGTAGAAAGAACTTTTGGTTTTGAACCTGTCAATTGGGAGCTATTCGGGGTGAAAGATTTGTCATTTAATATGTCAGCCGGAAGTTTGACTTGGCCACTGGTTTTCATCATGACGGACATTATCAACGAATATTTCGGCGTGAAACAAGTGAAATTTCTTTCAGTGATGACGGCGGCTTTGATTTTATTTTTGTTTGGAATGACTTGGATTTCTATTCAGACCGTTCCGGCAGATTTTTGGGTCAATGAAAAAGTCGATGGACAGGATTTGAATATGCATCTTGCTTTCAACAAGGTTTTCGGGCAGGGAATGTGGATAATTTTCGGCTCGCTTACCGCATTTATCATCGGACAAATTTTAGACGTTTACATTTTCCATAAAATCAAAAAAGTAACAGGAGAAAAGAAACTTTGGCTACGTGCAACGGGTTCCACCGTAGTTTCACAGTTGATTGATTCTTTTGTGGTTGCATTTATCGCATTTTACCTTAACCCCGCTTATGATTGGACTTGGCAGACGGTTTTGGCGATTTGTCTGGTCGGATATATTTATAAATTTACGGTGGCGGTTTTA
>CALLXZ010000179.1 GCA_937875605.1 uncultured Moheibacter sp. | reverse complement strand
GTTTTTCGGCAAATTCTTGCTTTGCTCCAATAATGAGCTCAATCCGATCATGATTCAACCCGGCGAAACGCGTTATTGGGTACGAAAACTACCTGTTTTGGACAAAACCGACACGGAAATCAGGCACAAATTACGAGAAGAAATTCCGGCATTTCTGCACTTCCTTTCCAATCGGAAACTTTCTACCGAAAAGAAATCGCGAATGTGGTTTGAGCATTCGCTTTTACACACCGATGCCCTGCAACGCATCATCGACTACAATCGCAATTCTTTGGAAGTGGAGATGAAAGAGCTGTTTTTGGAAATAATGGATGTTCAGCAAGTTGAGAGCGTAAGTTTCTGCCTGACAGATTTGCGGTCGTTGTTGATTTTTCAAGGTATCGATACCGATATTTCCCGTTTGCGGAAAATCGTGAAAAACCATTGGGAATTATCTCCCAGTCCGAACACGCTCACGTACACCACTTACAATCCGGTGGGCGACCTTTCTCGAAATATTTCATTTTGCGAAACCAAAAAGACCGGAAGGTTTTATACCGTGTCGCGGGAGTTTTTGAACACTTATTTTTTGATGAATTGATGAATTTGCTATTTATCTATTTAATAATAAAGAATATATGTACTCATCAAACCTTCATCAAATACTCATCAAACAAAAGGACGATGAAAGAAAAAAGCGATTGTTTCTCTTTCATCGGGATATACCCGGGTGATAAAATGATGAGCACTTGATGAACAAAAACAATGTTGATAATTAGATGATTACTCATGTTTTCATCAATTCATCAAATTCATCATTTATTTTCGGTTTGGGAGCAACTATTAATCAAACCGTTTGTTGCAATGTTTTTCGGCAAAAAAGATTTTTGCTGACGAAAAGAAAAAATAATCACTTAAAAAATCGTTACAATTATGAATTCTGAACAAGCTAAACAAATACTCATTGAAAATTATCTGCTGAGTATCGGAATTACTCCGGTGAAACAAAGCGGACATAACCTTTGGTATAAATCGCCTTTCAGAAACGAAAATAATCCTTCCTTCAAAGTGAACCGCAGTATCAACCAATGGCACGATTTTGGGAGCGGAGAAAAAGGCAACATCATTGACCTAGTAATGAAACTAACCCATACCGACAGCGTTGCGGAAGCATTGAGAGCCATCGAACAAGCCGTTTCCTTTCCGCAACTTCACTCTTTTTCTTTTCGTCAGCAGGAGTTTTCGGATGGAATAACCGACCTGGAAATAAAACCCTTAAATCATCCGGCATTACTGGAATTGCTCATAAAAAGGAAAATTCCCATCAGCATTGCATCCAAGTATTGTAAAGAGATTCATTACAGGTTGAACGGTAAATTCTATTTTGCTATCGCTTTTCCCAACGATAACGGTGGATACGAAACCTTAAATCCCTATTTTAAAGGATGCGTTCCACCGAAAGAGATAACCACATTTGACCGCAATACATCATCCGTAAATCTTTTCGAAGGATTTATGGATTATCTCAGTTTGCTCACCATGCAGGCACGGCAAGCCGATATTTCAGCCGTCGTATTGAACTCTGTTACCAACCTCGAAAAAGCTGTTCCGTTTCTCTCGGAACACACTCTAATCAACGTATTTTTCGACAACGATGAAGCGGGACAACAGGCGTTGAAAAAACTACAAAATTTGAATTTACCCGTCGCGGATATTTCCAAAAGATACGCCGGATTCAAAGACGTGAACGATTATTTGTGCGGAAAAAAGATGGAAATCCCGCAAACAAAACTAAAACCTAAACGACTAAAATTTTAAGAACATGGCTACAAAAAAAATAACAAACATTACAAGAGCCGATTTAGCATCATTAATAGAAGGATATAGTGCATCTCAAAACAAAGTTGGAGTTTTATCCAAATCGGACGTAAACACACAATCAAAAGAGCCGGCTGCAGACAGCCAGTCCGCCG
>CALLXZ010000178.1 GCA_937875605.1 uncultured Moheibacter sp. | reverse complement strand
ACGAAAAAGCTTCCCGAAACGGGATCCATAAATTTATCAAAATAGGATTCTTTTTGCAAAACCAATTGTTGTTTGGAAGCCAATTCTTCGCTGAATGGACTTGCACCTTTGATTTCATCATAAGGCAAAACATTGACCACATCGGCTTTTCCCTGAATGGCTGCCGAAGCCTCCAATCCATTTCGGATGATGTTATTATGTACATCCAACAAGGATTTATTTCGAAGTGAATTTTCCGCAAAAATGAAGGTTTCGGCTTCAGAATTATATTCGTCCAGAATCAAATCCCAAAGTGTTCGAAGCGCACGTAATTTGGCAATTTCGAAGAAATAATTTCCGCCGACTGCTACTTTAAAATACAATTTAGAAGCCGCTTCTGCACCTAATTTCTCCAAATATTCCACACCATGTGAAAGCGCAATGGCAATCTGCTGAACATGATTAGCTCCGGCATTTTGATAAACCGAAGCATCTACTTCGATGCATTTTTCAAATGTATTTTCTGCTAAAATCTGCTCTATTTTTTTGAAATCCTCTGCCTCTGATTGGAGCCAATTTCCGGTGGAAGCAAAATTCCCCAAAATATCCAATCCTAAATATTTCAGGTTTTTAAGCGAATTGAAATCCGTTTTGGGAAATAACTCATCCGGATTTTTACATTCAAAAAACAAATCGAGATATGTTGGCAGAGCATTTAGTTTGTCCGCTAATTTATCGCTTACTTTATATCCGTATAAATAGGAATAATCCTGCTCGGGATGATTCAGAAAATTTCCGACGACCTTCCAGTCCTGAGTCGTTTGGACAGCTAAAATTTTGTCCAAAACATCTTCTTTTGTGTAAACGGGTTTGACCTGAATTCCTTCAGGCGTATCCCAAACCAGCACTTCGTTATAATCCAATCCCGATAGCTCGACCTGAACTTTCAGTTTCCACTCCTGCGGACTTATTTGTTTAAAATCAGTTGACGGCTGGCTCATGGGTTTCAGGCTTTTTCACTTTTTGTTTTTCGATGATGAATACGTCTTCGTTTTCTTTTTTCAGGTAATGTTTTTCTCGCGCCACCCTTTCAATTTCTGAAGCATCGGTTTTCATTTGATGAATCTGAATCGTTTCTTTTTCCAATTTTTGCTCGTACGCTCGTTTATCCTTATTCAATTCTTTGATTTCATGATCCAATTCTTTGTGAATGAAATACGAATTTTGGTCAAAGAAAAACATCCAAACCAGAAATAATACAGTCACGATCAGGTATTTATTTAAAAAAAAACGATACCATCTGCCGGGTTTCCCGGATTCTAATTTGTCTTTTTCAGGATTCATGATTCTATGGATGTGGCTAATTTATCTTTAATCAAGGTGGAAAGAAGCCGTATTGCAGCTTCGTTTTTCTTTTTCATGTTGGGAACGATGATGTCCGCATGATTTTTAGAAGGTTCGATAAATTGTTCATGCATCGGTTTTAATGTAGTACGGTAACGGTTCAAAACTTCTTCCAAATCCCGTC
>CALLXZ010000177.1 GCA_937875605.1 uncultured Moheibacter sp. | reverse complement strand
CTGGCTGGAAGTGCAGAATGGTAAAATCGAACTGAAGGGTGATTTAACTGCGAGGTTGTTTCAGCAGGAGAAAGAGGCGGTGGAATTAAACACGGGTGTGATTAACATATAGATTTTATTGGTATATTTCAAGAAATTTTTTATGAAATACGTATTTTTCTTTCTGTTCCTACTACAATTAGTTGGAGTAAAAGCAGATACTTGGGATGAACCTTGGCAAAAAGAGATCATTGAACAATCTGATTATTTTGTATTGGGTAAGGTGATTAAATCTTCGGATGAATCTGTAAAGATTCATGTTTTGCATAATTTCGGATATCCACAATTGGATGTCAATATTGAAATAGATGATTTTTTTCTTCTTAAACTCACTAGCTCATCGGGGCAACCCAAGAAATTTCAATTGAAAAATAATGAAATGTATTACTTCTTTTTAAAGAAAAATGAAAAGGGTAATTATTCTTTACCAACACCTACTTCTGGTTTTGCTCATTTGGACGAAGATCAAATGGTGTCTGCAACTTATAGTCATAGTTATCATAAAGCTGTATTACCACAGGAAATTTATGAATTTACGTATACCAATATTTGGAATTTTTATAAGTACGACCGATTTGACAAAAGGCAGATAAATGATTTTGTCGATTATTATTTGTCTCAAACTCCGGCAGGTTTTGAAGATGATGAAATAGAGATTTTCAATCATCAGTATGCAGCGATGCAAACAGCTTATTTATTAGGATTATCACCAAAATTAGAATTGGTAGAGAAGTTTGTCGTTTGTGAAAATTTTTATTCTCGTGTTTCGGGACTCCAACTATTAAGCAATTATACTTCAAAAGGAGCTAAAAACATTCTTTATGAGTCATTATTAAATGATGAACTCTATACGAATTTTGAAAAAGTAATTGCCATTTGGTCTTTAAAAAAGATAGGAGATAAAAACTATATTCAACGGGTAGTCGAGCTCAAAGATCAACTATCAAATGAAACTACTGGATTTGGAGGGAATGCTATGGATCCGAGAGTTGGAACTTTATTTCCCAGCCCAATGGAAGCAGCTGAAAAAATATACCTATAAGTTTAAAAATTCAGATCAGGAATCTTTTTTAACGACAAGTATCCATCCCTCATCCAAAAATTTGTAACCGATGTTATAAATAAACCGATAATCAGCACCGTTTTTATAGGTTTTATGATGCGTGAAATAATCAAAATCAAATCCTTCTGCGGCTAATTTATCCTGAGTAGTTTTGGATTTCCCTTCTGTAAAATTAAGTTCAGAAAGGATCCGGAAATTTTTCCGCAGACGATTGTTTATATTCCGCATGATGTTGCTGGAATCTTTGTTGTGCTTGTTATTATAAGCATTTCGGCAGCCGTCATTACAGAATTTTTTATCGGCTCTTCCTATGATTTTTTCACCACATTCCATACAAACGCCCATGATTAAATTGTTTAGTGGAATTAAATTTAGTGAAAAATTAGTATAAATTCTTAAAATGAAAACAGTTATTGTCTTTCAAATGAATTACAAATTCCCCTGAATGTCCACTTGCAATTTCAGTAAAGCATCGCTGGAAGGCGCATTCTCGGAAATGGATTTTTTGATGATGTATTCTTGTAATTGTTCAGCAGATGCATCATCACCCAACTCCATTGCGCATTGGCGTATAAAATTCTGTGTTGCATTTTTAGCCGAATAAATCAATTTCCAAGAATCCGGATTTACATAAATTTGTTGACTCAAATTATGTTCCCATTCGCCCTGAATGGTTTGAATCAAAATGGCTTCGTAGTTTTTTGCGGTGGATTGTGGAGCTACTCTTCTTGCCATTCCCGTGG
>CALLXZ010000176.1 GCA_937875605.1 uncultured Moheibacter sp. | reverse complement strand
ACCACGTTCAGCAAGGGCAAAGAAAAGAAATGGATGCAGAAGAAATTGCTTCTTATAAATACGATGCTCTTCCATTTCCTGAAGAGAAACTGGCGGAAAAACCTGGAATTAAAGTAGCCGGAATTGAGAATTTTAACGGAAAGGATTCGTATGTAATCCTGGACGGAAAGAAAAGATCCTTTTTCGATGTGAATTCAGGGCTCATGTTGGGCTACACGACTGAAATGGAAGCACAAGGACAGAAAATGGTTCAAACCGTGACCTATGGCGAATATAAAGAGTTTAACGGAATCAAATTTCCGGCTCAATTCACCATGAATATCGGAATGGATATGGTTTTCAAAGTATTGGATATTAAATTCAACGAAAGCTTTTCTGACGCTGATTTCAAATAAAATTTGAACTTTATTTTTATAAACGAATCCCCAAGATTTTGAAAATCTTGGGGATTTTTATTTTTAATCCAAGTCCAGTTCATACAATTCCTTTGCGCTGGCTAACTTCTTCCCTATTTTCTTTCGAAGCTGTTTTGGCGCCAGCACTTCAATTGCTTCTCCAAATCCCAGAATCATTCGTTCCAATTCAAAATTGATATGCACCTGAATTTTAAAGGTCAAACTTCCATTTTCATACCGTTCCATAATTTCCTGCGTATGATGCAGCGGCTTGGTCAAAATATAAGGCGCATTGGAAGGATCCACTTTCAAAATAATGTCCTGAACATGATTGGAATTTAAAACCGTAACGCCAATTGTGTTTTTATAATAATCGTCTCCGTTAAAACTTTCTTCTAAAAACGGTGTTTTGAAATCGAAATCAATCGTAAGAATTCGATCCAAAGCTAAATTTTTTATTTCCTGACTCGCCTTTGTTTTTCCCACCATAAACCAACGATTGTTAAATTCTTTCAAAATAAAAGGATGAAAAGTCAGTTCATTTGGTTTCCGAGCCTTAAAAGATTGATAGGTTACTTTCAGAACCACTTTTTTCAAAATCGCCTGATAAATCACATCCAAATGCTCCAAACCCTTTAATTGTTCATTTTTATCAAGATGAATGATGGGTTGGCGATGTGTTTTCTCCGTATAAATTTTATCTTCTAACCGATGAATGATATCGCCCAATTCATCAAACAAAGAAAAATCTTTGAACTGTTTGAGCATTTCCACTGTTTCCGAAAGCACATTCATATCGTTCTCCGTCAGTGGAATGTCGGTTATCGAAAAATCGGGTTTGGAATATCTGTAAAATTTCTTTTCGTAAACTTCAATCGGTGCATTGTAACCAAGCTTGTCACTGCGCATCATTTGAATGTCGAGCTGCACAGTACGTTTACTGACATTTACATCACGCCCTTCATATTCATAAAGTGCATCCGAACAAGCATCAATCAAATTTTCCAAAGTCCAGTTCCGATAATGGTTTTGGAGACATTTATCGATGGTTTTATAGCGGATCAAAGCATTTTTGTTGATAGCCATTTTATTTGATTTTAATTCATTTTAAATCTACGCAAAATAATTGCGCAATAATTATAAAATCTTTGTTTCAATCTAAATAAGCATTCTTTTTTGCATATTTCAACTTTTATAGCACATATTTGCACCGCAAATGAAATTAACAATACTACATAACAGACAAAATCAAATGGTAAGTCCATGCGATTATTGCCCCGAATCAAAAGGATTTTGGACGAAATACGGATGTTATGTTTTCATTTTAAGTAGATATTGAAGTAAATAAATACAAAATAAATAGAATTTAAAAGCGTCCGATTGATTAAATCGGGCGCTTTTTTCATTTAAACCAAAAAAATATGAGAAATTTTTTAAAGAATTTTAAAAACATACTAAACTAAATCGTGATAGAAGAAGCAAGTGAGAGACAGACAGTTGCAAAAATGACGAATATCTGCCAAGAGCGGACAGGGAATTCTTTGCCTAAAAATAATCATAAATAGCTGAATATCAATGAATTAAATTAGAATTTTATTTGCGTAATTCAAAAACTCGTTTTTACTTTGCACTGACAAAATCAGAGAAAGTACAATTGTGAAAAAGCATAAAGTCAAAAGTAATTTTGTCTGATGTAAAAACAAAAATTGCTTTAACCAAGCAAAAGAAATTAAAAAAGAAACAAATGAGATTATCGATAGAACATACAAATTATCAGCCGAGTTGGTTTAAACAATTCGCAAAAGATTTTAGTGGAGAAAATCCATTTGTAAGGGAGAAAACAAGAATCAGGTGAAATAGGCATATTTCATTTAGAATATCTGAGCGTCTCCCCAAAAGAGACGCTTTTTTTATGCAAATAGTTCATTGACATATTGGGAAATTGGAGAATAGACAAATGTTGGTTTGTTGTGCTTACCTGCTAAGTAAGATCGCTTTTGGCGACGAAGGTTCGATTCCTTTATTCTCCGCTATGATACTGCAGCTCAATGGCAGAGCAGGAAGCTGTTAACTTTCAGGTTATGGGTTCGAATCCCTTCTATTCCACCAATTAAAAACAATAAAAACTATAATTATGAAAGATGTATTAAAACTAATTTTGATTGCCATTTTGGCAATGGTTTCTGTAGCGCGAAGCTGCAAAAAAACCGTAAAAGTTGCGGATAATATAAATCCGGCTTATGTAAAATCTGTACATAAAACAGACGATGCAACCACTTCTACAAAGGCAGTAAAAGTG